>NZ_JCAFSZ010000009.1:0-244390 GCF_059369755.1 Stenotrophomonas sp. YJH_SMC_57 | reverse complement strand
GAAATGGTGATGCCGGGTGACAACGTCAAGATGGTCGTCACCCTGATCAACCCGGTGGCAATGGACGAAGGCCTGCGCTTCGCCATCCGCGAAGGCGGCCGTACCGTCGGCGCCGGCGTGGTCTCGAAGATCATCGAGTAATCTGGTAGTATCTGCGCCCCGATGTTGCCTGGGTAGGGCATCGGGGCGTATCAAATGGGAAAGCAGGCACAGGATGTGCCTTGTGTTCCCCGGACCAGGAAGGGTCAATGCCATTCAGGCGGCGTCAACAGGCGACTGTTGACAGCTGCCTTGCGTGCCATTATGCTTCTACGTCTGGGCAGGCCGGGAAACTGGTCTGCCTACGTTTTTGAGGTCTATGGAGTGACCTTGGCGGCCTGCAGGAGTGCGGGCCGTCCGTATTCAGGAATTTCATGGGGCAAAGCAACCCAGAGGCTTTGTCTGTCGCTCTTTTAACGAAGGAACCTACCGCCATGGCGGACCAAAAGATCCGGATCCGGCTGAAAGCGTTCGATCATCGTCTGATCGACCGTTCGGCCAGCGAGATCGTTGAAACGGCAAAGCGGACCGGCGCGCAAGTGCGTGGCCCGATCCCGCTGCCGACCAAGATCGAGCGTTACACCGTTCTCGTTTCCCCGCACGTCGACAAGGACGCGCGTGACCAGTACGAGACCCGCACGCACAAGCGCGTGCTCGATATCGTTGACCCGAATGACAAGACCGTGGACGCGCTGATGAAGCTCGAACTGGCTGCCGGCGTCGACGTTCAGATCAAGCTGACCTGAGGACTACGACCATGACGAAGAAGTATTCGTTGGGCTTCGTGGGCCGCAAGGCTGGCATGAGCCGCGTGTTCACTGAAGATGGCCGCTCCATCCCGGTGACCCTGATCGAAGCAACCCCGAACCGCATCGCGCAGATCAAGACCGTCGAAACCGACGGCTACAGCGCCGTGCAGGTGACCGTCGGCGCGCGTCGCGCTGCCCTGGTCAACAAGCCGGAAGCCGGCCACTTCGCCAAGGCGAAGGTGGAAGCGGGTCGTGGCCTGTGGGAATTCCGCGTTGAAGACGCGCAGCTCGGCGATTTCGCCGTTGGCGGCGAAGTCAAGGCGGACATCTTCGAAGTCGGCCAGATCGTCGACGTCCAGGGTGTCACCAAGGGTAAGGGCTTCCAGGGCACCATCAAGCGCCACAACTTCCGTATGGGCGATGCAACCCACGGTAACTCGCTGTCGCATCGCGCGCCGGGTTCGCTGGGTCAGCGCCAGACCCCGGGTCGTGTTTTCCCGGGCAAGAAGATGTCGGGCCACATGGGCGCGGTGCAGCAGAGCACCCAGAACCTGGAAGTGGTCAAGGTCGACGTCGAGCGCGGTCTGATCGCGGTTCGCGGCGCCGTTCCGGGCGCGGCGGGTGGCGACGTGATCGTCCGTCCGGCGAGCAAGGCATAAGGAGAGATGACGATGGAACTCGTTATCACGGGTAGCAACAACAAGGTCTCGGTCTCCGACGCCGTGTTCGGTCGCGATTTCAGCGAAGATCTGGTCCACCAGGTCGTCGTTGCCTACCGCAACGCCGGTCGCGCCGGCACCAAGGCACAGAAGACTCGCTCTGAAGTGGCTGGTACCACCAAGAAGTCGAAGAAGCAGAAGGGCGGCGGCGCGCGTCATGGCGCACTGACGGCTCCGATCTTCGTCGGCGGCGGTGTCACCTTCGCGGCCAAGCCGCGCAGCTTCGAGCAGAAGGTCAATCGTAAGCAGTACCGTGCCGCCATGTGCGCGATCCTGTCCGAGCTGAACCGTCAGGGCCGTCTGACCATCGTGGAGTCCTTCGATGTCGAAGTGACCAACACGAAGGGTCTGATCGCCAAGCTGGCCGGCCTGGAAGTGGGCAAGCGCCCGCTGATCGTCACTGAAGAAGCCTCCGAGCACCTGTACCTGTCCGCCCGCAATCTGCCGTACGTGCAGGTGCGTGACGTGCAGGGTCTGGACCCGGTGTCGCTGGTCGGTGCCGACACGGTCGTCATCACCGCTGACGCGGTCAAGAAGGTCGAGGAGTGGCTGGCATGAACAGCAACGAAAAAATCTTCAGCGTGCTGCGTGCCCCGCGTGTCTCCGAAAAGACCGCGCGCCTGCAGGAACTCTCCAACCAGTATGTCTTCGAAGTTTCGAACGAAGCCACCAAGGCCGATGTAAAGGCCGCGGTTGAGCAGCTGTTCGACGTCAAGGTCGAAGCCGTCAACGTGGTCAACGTCAAGGGCAAGAACAAGTCCTTCCGTAACCGTGCTGGCCGCCGCGGCGATTGGCGCAAGGCGTACGTTCGCCTGGCCGATGGCCAGTCGATCGATGTAACGGCCAAGGCCTGAGGTACATCCCATGCCATTGATGAAATTCAAGCCCACCTCCCCCGGCCGCCGTTCGGCCGTGCGCGTGGTCACCCCCGACCTGCACAAGGGTGCTCCGCACGCCGCACTGGTCGAGTCGCAGAGCCGCTCGGGTGGTCGTAACCACCATGGCCGCATCACCGTGCGTCACGTCGGTGGTGGTGCCAAGCAGCACTACCGCATCATCGACTTCAAGCGCAACAAGCTGGGCATCCCGGCGCGCGTGGAACGCATCGAATACGATCCGAACCGCACCGCCCACATCGCCCTGCTGTGCTACGTCGACGGTGAGCGCCGCTACATCATCGCCCCGAAGGGCCTGAAGGCGGGTGATCAGGTGATCGCCGGTTCGGATGCCCCGATCAAGTCGGGCAACACCCTGCCGCTGCGCAACATCCCGGTCGGTACCACCATCCACTGCATCGAACTGAAGCCGGGCAAGGGCGCTCAGATCGCTCGCGCCGCCGGTGCGGCCGTGCAGCTGGTGGCTCGCGAAGGCATCTACGCCACCCTGCGCCTGCGCTCGGGTGAAATGCGCAAGGTTCCGGTCGAGTGCTGCGCCACCATCGGTGAAGTCGGCAACGACGAGCACAGCCTGGAAAAGCTGGGCAAGGCCGGTGCCAAGCGTTGGCGCGGCGTCCGCCCGACCGTTCGTGGTGCTGCCATGAACCCGGTTGACCATCCGCACGGTGGTGGTGAGGCCAAGGCCGGCCAGGGTAACCCGCATCCGGTCACCCCGTGGGGTGTCCCGACCAAGGGTTACAAGACGCGCCATAACAAGCGCACTCAGCAGTTCATCGTCCGCGATCGTAGGGGCTAATCGACCATGGCACGTTCACTCAAGAAGGGCCCGTTCGTCGATCACCACCTCGTCAAGAAGGTGGAGGCCGCTGCGGGCAGCAAGAAGCCGATCAAGACCTGGTCGCGCCGTTCGATGATCCTGCCTGACATGGTAGGCGTCACCATTGCCGTGCATAACGGCAAGAACCACATCCCGGTTCTCGTCAACGAGAACATGGTCGGCCACAAGCTCGGCGAATTTGCCATCACCCGGACCTTCAAGGGTCACGGTGGTGACAAGAAGTCGGGCAAGTAAGGAGAGATGACAATGGAAGCGAAAGCCATCCTGCGCACTGCGCGCATCTCCCCGCAGAAGGCTCGTCTGGTCGCTGACCAGGTGCGCGGTCTGCCGGCCGAGCGTGCGGTCAACCTGCTGAAGTTCTCGGACAAGAAGGCTGCCCACCTGATCAAGAAGGTGGTGGAGTCGGCAATTGCCAACGCCGAGAACAACCAGGGCGCCGACGTCGACGAGCTGAAGGTTCAGACCATCATGGTTGATGAAGGTCCGACCCTGAAGCGTTTCATGGCGCGGGCGAAAGGCCGCGGTACCCGCATCCTCAAGCGCACCAGCCACATCACTGTGGTTGTGGGCGCCGCCAAGTAAGCGGATAAGGAAAAGACCATGGGTCATAAAGTTCATCCGATTGGTATCCGCCTCGGCATTTCCAAGGACTGGAACTCCAAGTGGTACGCCAACAAGGCCGAGTTCGCTGGTTACCTGGCAGCCGACCTGAAAGTGCGCGAAATGCTGCGCAAGAAGCTGGCTCAGGCCGGCATCAGCAAGATCCTGATCGAGCGTCCGGCCAAGACCGCTCGCGTGACGATCCACACCGCCCGTCCGGGCGTGGTGATCGGCAAGCGCGGTGAGGACATCGAGAAGCTGCGCAAGGAAGTGAGCGAGATGATGGGCGTCCCGGCGCACATCAACGTCACCGAAGTGCGCAAGCCGGAACTGGACGCGCAGCTCGTTGCCGAGTCGATCGCCCAGCAGCTGGAGCGTCGCATCATGTTCCGCCGTGCAATGAAGCGCTCGGTCGGCAACGCGATGCGCCTGGGTGCCCTGGGCATCAAGGTCAACGTGGGTGGCCGCCTCAACGGTGCAGAAATCGCCCGTTCGGAGTGGTACCGCGAAGGCCGCGTGCCGCTGCACACCCTGCGTGCCGACATCGACTATGGCTTCGCTGAAGCCAAGACGACCTACGGCATCATCGGCATCAAGGTCTGGATCTACAAGGGCGAGGTCTTCGATTTCTCCCAGGTTGGCCAGGAAAAGCAGGACGACACCCCGTCGCGCAACGATCGTCACGATCGCGGCGACCGCGGTGACCGTCAGCGCCCGGCCCGTGAAGCGAGGTAACGACAATGTTGCAACCCAAGCGAACCAAGTACCGCAAGGTACACAAGGGCCGTAACGATGGCCTGAGCTGGAGCGCCAACGCTGTCAGCTTCGGCGAGTACGGCCTGAAGGCAACCGCACACGGTCAGCTGACCGCGCGTCAGATCGAAGCGGCCCGCCGCTCGATCAGCCGCTACGTCAAGCGCGGCGGCAAGATGTGGATCCGCGTGTTCCCCGACAAGCCCATCACCAAGAAGCCCATCGAAGTCCGAATGGGTTCTGGTAAGGGTAACGTGGAATACTGGGTGGCCCAGATCCAGCCCGGCCGCATGATCTATGAAATCGAGGGTGTTTCCGAGGAAGTGGCTCGCGAGGCGTTCCGCCTGGCCGCCGCCAAGCTCTCGGTCACCACCACTTTCGTGACCCGTACGGTGCGCTGATGGATATCAAAACTCTCCGTGAAAAGTCGGCTGACGAACTCAAGGCCCACCTGATCGACCTGCGTAAGGAACAGTTCTCTGTCCGTATGCAGCAGGTCACCGGCCAGCTGCCGAAGACCCACGACATTCGCCGGGTCCGTCGCGAGATTGCTCGCGTCAAGACCCTGCTCGGCAGCACGAAGTAAGGATGGCCGCTATGAGCGACAATACTGAAAAGAAGACGCTGCGCACGGTCGAAGGCCGTGTCGTCAGCAACAAGATGGACAAGACGGTTACCGTCCTGGTTGAGCGTCAGGTCAAGCACGCGCTGTACGGCAAGTACATCAAGCGCTCGACGAAGCTGCACGCCCACGATGCCGACAACGCCTGCAAGGAAGGCGATGTCGTCCGCGTGACCGAGATTGCTCCGATGTCCAAGACCAAGAACTGGCGCGTGGTGGAAGTCATCACGCGTGCGGCTGAATAAGGAGTCTGAATCATGATCCAGATGCAGAGCTACCTTGACGTCGCGGACAATTCGGGTGCCAAGCAGGTGATGTGCTTCAAGGTGCTGGGTGGTTCCAAGCGCCGTTACGCCGGCATCGGCGACATCATCAAGGTCACCGTGAAGGATGCGATTCCGCGCGGCAAGGTCAAGAAGGGTGAAGTGTATGACGCCGTCGTGGTGCGTACCCGCAAGGGTGTGCGTCGCGCCGACGGTTCGCTGATCCGCTTCGACGGCAACGCTGCCGTCCTGCTGAACAGCAAGCAGGAGCCGATCGGTACCCGTATCTTCGGGCCGGTGACCCGTGAACTTCGTTCGGAGAAGTTCATGAAGATCGTCTCGCTCGCTCCCGAAGTGCTGTGAGCGACAGGAGATAATCATGGCTAACCGTATCAAGAAGGGCGACCAGGTTGTCGTCAACGCTGGCAAGGACAAGGGCAAGCAGGGCGAAGTCGTCCGCGTCGACGGCGACCGTGTGGTCGTCGCCAACGTGAACATCGTCAAGCGCCACACCAAGCCGAACCCGCAGGCAGGTGTTGCCGGCGGCGTGGTCGAGCGCGAAGCTTCGATCCATATCTCCAACGTGAATGTTCTGAACCCGGCTTCGGGCAAGGGCGAACGCGTTGGCTTCAAGGTGCTGGAGGATGGACGCAAACTGCGTGTGTTCCGCTCCAGCGGTGAGGCGCTCGACGCCTGAGGAATGAGAAGATGAGTTCCCGTCTCGAAAAGTTCTACAAGGACGAAGTGGTGCCGGCGCTGATGAAGCAGTTCGGCTACACCAATCCGATGGAAGTGCCGAAGCTGGTCAAGGTCACCCTGAACATGGGTGTCGGCGAAGCGGCCACCAACAAGAAGATCCTGGAAAACGCCGTCGGCGACATGACCAAGATTTCCGGCCAGAAGCCGGTTGTCACCAAGTCGCGTGTGTCGGTTGCGTCGTTCAAGATCCGCGATGGTTGGCCGATCGGCTGCAAGACCACGCTGCGTCGCCACAAGATGTACGAGTTCCTGGATCGCCTGATCAACATCTCGCTGCCGCGCGTGCGCGACTTCCGTGGTGTTTCCGGTCGTTCCTTCGACGGCCGCGGCAACTTCAACATGGGTGTGAAGGAGCAGATCATCTTCCCGGAAATCGACTTCGACGCCGTCGACGCGATCCGCGGTATGGATATCGCCATCACCACCACTGCGAAGACCGACGCGGAAGCGAAGGCGCTGCTGGCAGCGTTCAAGTTCCCGTTCCGTAACTGATCCGTCGAGGAAACCGAAATGGCAAAGACCTCCATGGTCAACCGCGACATCAAGCGGGAAAAGCTGGCAAAGAAGTACGCTGAAAAGCGTGCGGCTCTGAAGAAGATCGTGTCCTCCGTGGACGCGACCTACGAAGAGAAGATCGACGCCGCAACCAAGCTGGCCAAGCTGCCGCGCGATTCGTCGCCGAGCCGCCAGCGCAACCGTTGCGAGCTGTCGGGTCGTCCGCGTGGCGTGTACAGCAAGTTCGGCCTCGGCCGCAACAAGCTGCGCGAAGCCACCATGCGCGGCGACGTCCCGGGTCTGCGCAAGGCCAGCTGGTAATCCCAGCCGGTCCTGCGATCAGGAGCCCCTTCGGGGGTTCCTGAACCGGGGCAGGGGAGGCGTTCAGCCTTCCCTGAGCAAAAAAACCGAAGAGCCCGGCGCAAGCCGGGCTCTTTTGGCGTATACTCCCGCGTCTTGCCCTGTGCAAACGGGGTTGCAGGAGCGGGTCTGTGGCCCGCTGCATCAAGGGACCTGGCCCGTTTCCAGGAGACAACAGATTTTCGCGAAAGCGGATATCGGTGCACTCAAAGGTACTCATATGAGCATGACTGATCCCATCGCCGACCTGCTGGTTCGCATCAAGAATGCGGCCGCGGTTGGCAAGCAGACGGTGAAAGCCCCGTCGTCCAAGATCAAGGTTGCGATCGCCCAGGTCCTGAAGGACGAGGGTTACATCACCGACCTGCGCGTGACCCAGCTGGAAAACAACAAGTCCGAGCTGGAAATCGTGCTGAAGTATTTCGAAGGCAAGCCGGTCATCGCGACCCTGAAGCGCTTCTCGCGTTCGGGCCTGCGCCAGTACCGCGGCAAGAGCGAGCTGCCGAAGGTCATGAACGGCCTGGGTATCTCCATCATTTCCACCTCCAAGGGCATCATGACTGATGCGCAGGCGCGCCAGCTGGGCGTCGGCGGCGAAGTCCTGTGCTTCGTGGCCTAAGGCGAGAGGAGTAGAACTATGTCCCGCGTAGCCAAGAAGCCCGTCACCCTGGGCAAGGTTGAACTGAACGTCCAGGCCGAATCGGTCACCGTCAAGGGCCCGAAGGGCACCCTGTCGCTGGTCAAGCCGGCCGGTATTGCCATCAACGTCGACAGCGGCGTTGCCACCCTGAGCACCGAGAACGCCGACCTGGTCGCGCTGACCGGTACCGTGCGCGCGATCCTGGCCAACATGGTCAAGGGCGTGTCCGAAGGCTTCGAGCGCAAGCTGGAGCTGGTCGGCGTGGGTTACCGTGCTGCCATGCAGGGCAAGGACCTGAGCCTGTCGCTCGGTTTCTCGCATCCGGTCGTGTTCGTGGCGCCGGAAGGCATCACCATCTCCACCCCGACCCAGACCGAGATCCTGGTCCAGGGCGCTGACAAGCAGGTCGTCGGTGAAGTCGCCGCCAAGATCCGTGCGTTCCGCAAGCCGGAGCCGTACAAGGGCAAGGGCGTGAAGTACTCCGACGAAGTCATCATCCGTAAGGAAGCCAAGAAGGCGTAAGCGCGAGTCCCTCGCAAGAGCCCGCACATCCTTGTGCGGACTCCTCAGGGAAAAGCCCAACCTTCAGCTTTCAAGGAATAATCAAAATGAACAAGAACATCGCCCGCCTGCGTCGCGCCAAGTCGACCCGTGCCCACATCCGTGAGCTCGGCGTCGCCCGCCTGTCGGTGCTGCGCACCGGCCAGCACCTGTACGCCCAGGTCTTCACCGCTGACGGTTCGAAGGTGCTGGCTGCCGCCAACACCACCCAGACCGACGTCAAGGAAGGCCTGAAGAACGGCAAGAACGCCGATGCCGCTGCCAAGGTCGGCCGCATCGTTGCCGAGCGCGCCAAGGCCGCCGGCATCGAGAAGGTTGCCTTCGATCGTTCGGGCTACCGCTACCACGGCCGCATCAAGGCCCTGGCAGAAGCCGCCCGCGAAGCCGGCCTGCAGTTCTAAGGGACAAGGGCAGGGGGCCGATGGCCTCCTGCCTGCCTGCTCGCCAGCCTGAGTGAGGCTGGACGGCGCCGCTCTTCTGCAGCGGTCCACCGGAACAACGCGTCACTCCACAACCATAAGCGGCCTCGAGCCGTACATACCCAAACAACCAAGGAATCAACATGGCAGAAGAGCGTCAGCAGCGGGGTCGCGATCGCGACCGTAACCGCGAAGAGAAGATCGACGACGGCATGATCGAAAAGCTGGTCGCGGTCAACCGCGTCAGCAAGACCGTCAAGGGTGGCCGCCAGTTCACCTTCACCGCCCTGACCGTGGTCGGCGACGGCGAAGGCAAGGTCGGTTTCGGTTATGGCAAGGCCCGCGAAGTGCCGGTCGCCATCCAGAAGTCGATGGAGCAGGCGCGCAAGAACCTGGTCAGCGTTGACCTGAACAACGGCACCCTGTGGCACACCATCAAGGATGGTCACGGCGCAGCCCGCGTGTTCATGCAGCCGGCTTCGGAAGGTACCGGCGTCATCGCCGGCGGTGCCATGCGCGCCGTGCTGGAAGCGGTTGGCGTGAAGAACGTGCTGGCCAAGGCCACCGGTTCGCGCAACCCGATCAATCTGGTGCGCGCCACCGTGAAGGGCCTGGCTGCTGCGCAGTCGCCGGCCCGCATCGCGGCCAAGCGTGGCAAGAAGGTGGAGGAACTCAACCATGGCTAATGAGTCCAACAAGACTGTGAAGGTCCGCCTGGTGCGTGGCCTGCGTGGCACCCAGTCGCGTCACCGCCTGTCGGTGCGTGCCCTGGGCCTGAACAAGCTCAACGATGTGCGTGAACTGAAGGACAGCCCGCAGGTTCGCGGCCTGATCAACACCGTTCACTACCTCGTCAAGGTTGAGGAGTAATCGATCATGACTCTGCGTCTCAATGAACTGAGCCCGGCACCGGGCGCCCGCACCGAGCGCACCCGCGTCGGTCGCGGTATCGGCTCGGGCCTGGGCAAGACTGCCGGCCGCGGCCACAAGGGTTCGTTCGCCCGTAAGGGTGGCGGCAAGATCAAGGCTGGCTTCGAAGGCGGCCAGACCCCCATGCAGCGTCGTCTGCCGAAGATCGGCTTCCGTTCGCCGATCGCCAAGGACACCGCTGAAGTGCTGCTGTACGCGCTGGACAAGCTGCCGGCCGGTGAGATCGACTTCGCCGCCCTGCGTGCTGCCAAGCTGGTCCCGAGCACCGCAAAGAAGGCCAAGGTCGTCGTCAAGGGCGAAGTGACCAAGGCGTTCACCCTGAAGGGTATTGCTGCCACGGCTGGCGCCAAGGCCGCAATCGAAGCTGCCGGCGGCAGCGTAACGGAGTAAGAAAATCATGGCGCAAGCTGGCATCGGTAACCTCGCGGGCGGAATGGGCAAGTTCACTGAACTTCGCCAACGTTTGCTGTTCGTCGTCGGGGCTTTGATCGTCTATCGCATCGGCTGCTACGTGCCGGTGCCGGGCGTCAATCCCGATGCCATGCTTGCCATGATGCAACAGCAGGGCGGCGGCATCGTGGACATGTTCAACATGTTCTCGGGCGGCGCCCTGCACCGTTTCAGCATTTTTGCGCTGAACGTGATGCCGTACATTTCGGCATCGATCGTGATGCAGCTGGCCGTGCACATCTTCCCCGCCCTGAAGGCGATGCAGAAGGAAGGTGAGTCCGGTCGCCGCAAGATCACCCAGTATTCGCGCATCGGCGCCGTGCTGCTGGCAGTGGTGCAGGGCGGCTCGATCGCGCTGGCCCTGCAGGGCCAGGTCTCGCCGTCGGGCGCTCCGGTCGTGTACGCACCGGGCATGGGCTTCGTGCTCACCGCCGTGGTCGCGCTGACCGCCGGTACCATGTTCCTGATGTGGGTCGGTGAACAGGTCACCGAGCGCGGCATCGGCAACGGCGTGTCGCTGATCATCTTCGCCGGTATCGTGGCCGGCCTGCCGGGTGCGGTCATCCACACCTTCGACGCCTACCGCGACGGCAACATCCAGTTCATCCAGCTGCTGCTGATCGCCATCGTCGTGCTCGCTTTCACCTTCTTCGTGGTGTTCGTCGAGCGTGGCCAACGCCGGATCACGGTCAACTACGCGCGCCGCCAGGGCGGTCGCAACGCGTACATGAACCAGACCTCGTTCCTGCCGCTGAAGCTCAACATGGCCGGCGTCATCCCGGCGATCTTCGCCTCGAGCCTGCTGGCCTTCCCGGCCACCCTGGCCATGTGGTCCGGCCAGGCCGCCAACCAGAGCAGCTTCGGCCAGATCCTGCAGAAGGTCGCCAATGCCCTGGGCCCGGGCGAGCCGCTGCACATGATCGTGTTCGCCGCGCTGATCACCGGTTTCGCGTTCTTCTATACCGCGCTGGTGTTCAACTCGCAGGAAACCGCCGACAACCTGAAGAAGTCGGGCGCACTGATCCCGGGCATCCGTCCGGGCAAGGCGACCGCCGACTACATCGACGGCGTGCTGACCCGCCTGACCGCGGCCGGCTCGGCGTACCTGGTGATCGTCTGCCTGCTGCCGGAACTGATGCGCACGCAGCTGAACGCCTCGTTCTACTTCGGCGGTACTTCGCTGCTGATCGTGGTGGTGGTGGTGATGGACTTCATCGCCCAGGTGCAGGCGCACCTGATGTCGCACCAGTACGAGAGCCTGCTGAAGAAGGCCAACCTGAAGGGCGGCAACCGCGGCGGTTTTGCCCGCGGCTGATAGGCCTGTTATACTTTCGTCTTCCTGACGTGATGGTCCCTCCGCTTCGCGGACTCCGGCCACACAAACGAAGGGCGGCCCCCGCAGCGGTTCCGGGTGGGGGTGTGATGAGGTGGTCCCGCGCTGGAGTAGCGCGGGCGGTCCCGGGGGAAACCCCAGGTCCAACCCTATCCGGCGCCGGAGCCTGGGCACACTCCCCAGGCCGGGCTCATGAAACCAATGGTTTCACGGGCTTCCATGTAAACCGGAACCTTGTTAGTATCGCTAGTTCACTTTTTTGATCCATCCTGCCGGATTGGCGTGCCCGAGGCGCGCTGTCGGCCATCACTCAGCTGGAGAACCGCGTCATGGCGCGTATTGCAGGCGTCAACCTGCCAGCCCAGAAGCACGTCTGGGTCGGGTTGCAAAGCATTTACGGCATCGGCCGTACCCGTTCGAAGAAGGTCTGCGAAGTCGCAGGCGTTGCTTCGACCACCAAGATCCGCGATCTGTCGGAGCCGGAAATCGAGCGCCTGCGCGCCGAAGTCGGCAAGTACATCGTGGAAGGCGATCTGCGCCGTGAAATCGGTATCGCGATCAAGCGCCTGATGGACCTGGGCTGCTACCGCGGCCTGCGTCACCGTCGTGGCCTCCCGCTGCGTGGCCAGCGCACCCGTACCAACGCCCGCACCCGCAAGGGTCCGCGCAAGGCGATCAAGAAGTAAGGGACTGAGAAATGGCTAAGCCCGCTGCTAAGACCAAGAAGAAGATCAAGCGCGTCGTCACCGACGGCGTTGCCCACGTCCACGCTTCGTTCAACAACACCATCGTCACCATCACCGACCGCCAGGGCAACGCTCTGTCGTGGGCGACCTCCGGTGGCGCTGGCTTCCGCGGTTCGCGCAAGTCGACCCCGTTCGCTGCCCAGGTGGCTGCTGAAAAGGCCGGTCGTGCTGCGCTGGACTACGGCGTGAAGTCGCTGGAAGTCCGCATCAAGGGCCCGGGTCCGGGCCGTGAGTCGGCCGTGCGTTCGTTGAACAACGTCGGCTACAAGATCACCAACATCATCGACGTGACGCCTATCCCGCACAACGGGTGCCGTCCGCCGAAGAAGCGTCGCGTCTAAAGGGAGCGATAAGAAATGGCTCGTTATATCGGTCCTACCTGTAAGCTCGCCCGTCGCGAAGGCGCCGACCTGTCCCTGAAGAGCCCGGCGCGCGCGCTGGACTCGAAGTGCAAGCTGGAGCAGAAGCCCGGCCAGCACGGCGCCACTGCCCGCAAGGGCAAGCTGTCCGACTACGCCACCCAGCTGCGTGAAAAGCAGAAGGTCAAGCGTATCTACGGCCTGCTGGAGCGTCAGTTCCGCAACTACTACAAGAAGGCCTCGACCAAGAAGGGCAACACCGGCGAGAACCTGCTGCAGCTGCTGGAAACCCGCCTGGACAACGTCGTCTACCGCATGGGCTTCGCCGTGACCCGTCCGGCTGCCCGTCAGCTGGTGTCGCACCGCGGCGTCACCGTGAATGGCAAGTCGGTCAACCTGGCTTCGTACCAGGTCAAGGCTGGCGATGCCATCGCTCTGTCTGAAAAGGCTGCCAAGCAGCTGCGCGTTCAGGAAGCCCTGACCGTCGCCGCCCAGCATGACCTGAGCCCGTCGTGGGTTGAAGTGGATTCCGGCAAGTTCACCGGCATCTTCAAGGCTGTTCCGGATCGTTCGGATCTGCCTGCGGACATCAACGAAGCGCTGATCGTCGAGCTGTATTCGAAGTAATTCATCATTGGAGAGCCCCCGGCGACGGCCGGGGGTTCACTAGGAGAACCCGCAACATGACGGTTACCGCCAACCAGGTTCTGCGTCCTCGCGGTCCGCAGATCGAACGCCTTACCGACACCCGTGCAAAGGTCGTTATCGAACCTTTGGAGCGGGGTTACGGGCATACGCTGGGCAATGCCCTGCGTCGCGTGCTGCTGTCGTCCATCCCGGGCTTCGCCATCACGGAAGTCGAAATCGACGGCGTGTTGCATGAGTACACCACGGTCGAAGGTCTGCAGGAGGACGTGCTCGAAGTCCTGCTGAACCTGAAGGACGTGGCCATCCGTATGCACTCCGGCGACAGCGCCACCCTGTCCCTGTCCAAGCAGGGCCCGGGCGTTGTCACCGCTGCCGACATCAAGGTCGACCACAATGTGGAGATCCTGAACGGCGACCACGTGATCTGCCACCTGACCAAGGACACGGCAGTGAACATGCGTCTGAAGATCGAACGTGGTTTCGGCTACCAGCCGGCTGCCGCGCGTCGTCGTCCGGACGAAGAAACCCGAGCCATCGGCCGCCTGGTCCTGGATGCCTCGTTCTCGCCGGTCCGCCGCGTCGCCTATGCCGTGGAAGCGGCCCGCGTCGAACAGCGTACCGACCTGGACAAGCTGGTCATCGATATCGAGACCAACGGCACCATCGACGCCGAGGAAGCCGTGCGCACCGCCGCCGACATCCTCAGCGACCAGCTGTCGGTGTTCGGTGACTTCACCCACCGCGACCGCGGTGCGGCCAAGCCGGCCAACAACGGCGTGGATCCGGTGCTGCTGCGCCCGATCGACGATCTGGAGCTGACCGTGCGTTCGGCCAACTGCCTGAAGGCCGAAAGCATCTACTACATCGGCGATCTGATCCAGAAGACCGAAGTGGAGCTGCTGAAGACCCCGAACCTGGGCAAGAAGTCGCTCACCGAGATCAAGGAAGTGCTGGCTCAGCGCGGCCTGTCCCTCGGCATGAAGCTGGAGAACTGGCCGCCGGCCGGCGTCGCCAGCCACGGCATGCTGGGCTGATATCGGTAATGCCTGGAGGCTCCACCGGCAACGGTGGAGCCTTCAACGCCACACAACATGCCACGACGAACCCCAGGTTCGCGCGGCAGGTCGTCCAGGACGGGCGGCCAGGACCATCCGCAGTCCGCGCAGCAACGCCAGGATGGCGACAACGATCCGCACAGCCTCATCATTAACCAAGGAACATCACCATGCGTCACCAGAAGTCTGGCCGTAAGTTCAGCCGTACCAGCGCCCACCGCGAAGCGATGTTCAAGAACATGGCCGCCTCGCTGTTCAAGCACGAGCTGATCAAGACCACCCTGCCGAAGGCCAAGGAACTGCGCCGCGTTGCCGAGCCGCTGATCACCCTGGCCAAGGTCGACTCCGTCGCCAACCGCCGTCTGGCCTTCGCCCGCCTGCGCGACAACGAAGCCGTGGGCAACCTGTTCACCATCCTGGGCCCGCGCTACGCGAACCGTCCGGGCGGCTACCTGCGCCTGCTGAAGTGCGGCTTCCGCGCCGGCGACAATGCACCGATGGCCTACGTCGAGCTGGTTGACCGTCCGGTCGTGGCCGAGGAAGTGGCCGAGTAATCGGACCGCTCCAACGCGACACAGCGAAAGCCCGGCCTCTGCCGGGCTTTTGCGTTTCCGGGCTTGCCGGACGCTACGCGGCGAGCCGCGCAAGCCACACCGTTCCGACAGGCGTCACCTGTGGCGGTTCGAATGGCGTGCACTGTCGGTTACGCTTGACGCCTGATCCATTCGAGCGTTGACGATGAATCCACTGCGCTGGCCCTTCCGCGCCCAGTTCTTCCTGGGCTTCCTGATCTGTGCGGGCCTGCTGGGCTACGCGATCTTCCTGCAGTTGAAGATGGGCCTGGAACCGTGCCCGCTGTGCATCTTCCAACGCCTGGCATTCGCCGCGCTGGGCCTGCTGTTCCTGATCGGCGCGCTGCACGGGCCGTCCAACCGCCCCGGCCGCGCGACCTATGGCGTACTGGCCTTCATCGCCGCCGCGGTGGGTGTCGGCATCGCCGCGCGCCACGTCTACGTGCAGATGCTGCCGCCGGAGATGGGCGCGACCTGCGGCCCGCCGCTGAGCTTCCTGCGCGAGACCATGGGGCCGCTGGAAGTGTTCCGCACGGTGCTGACCGGTACCGGCAACTGCGGCAACATCGACTGGACCTTCCTGGGCCTGACCATGCCGATGTGGTCGGGGGTGTGGTTCGTGCTGCTGGCGCTGTGGGCGCTGCTGGTGTCGCTGCGCAAGGTCAAGCGCTGAAGCAAGGTAATGCCGGCCAGCGGCCGGCACTACCACGGTCCGTCCTCAGAAGTCCTGCTGCAGGCTCAGGTAGGCGCCGCGGCGCGGGCCCCACTGCGGGGCGAACACGCCGACGCCGCCGCCATCGCGCAGCTGGTAGCTGCGATCCAGTGCATTGATCAGCGCCAGCTGCACATGCAGCGGATGGCCGCTGTCGGCGTTGAAGTCGTGGCCTGCGCTGAGATTGACCTGCAGGTACGACGGCAGCTCGCCGCCATTGGGCACCCCTTCCATGTCCGAGCGCAGGCCGCTGCCGAACACGTAGTTGGCACCGATCCGGTTGTGGCCCGCGAAGGCGTAGCTGAAGCCGCCCGACGACGTCAGCTTCTGGTCGTGGTCGAGGTGGATCCAGTGGTCGGCCACGTAAGCCAGGGCCTCCGGATCCAGGTTGTACTGCCCGGTGATGACGTCGGTACCGATGGCCTTGTTCAGGGCAGCATTGAAGTAGGCGCTGAACGGCCCGTTGCTGTAGTCGGCACTGAACTCCAGGCCGCGGATGTGGCCGCGACGATAGTTGAACGTGGAATAGATGTAGGCGGCGCCGAACTGGCCTTCGTCCTGCAGGCGTGCGACGCGTCGGTCGTACGCATCCAGGCCCAGCGTGAGGTGTTCACCCAGCTGCTGCGAGACACCGATGTCGTAGTAGTCGCTGCGTTCGGCCAGCGGAATGTTGTTGCCGCCACTGGGCTGCTGGTTGGTGGTGCCGTCGTAGAGGGCGATGTCGCTGCTGGCGATCAGCTCGCTGGCCGGAGGCGTGAAATAGCGGGAGTAGCCGGCGTGCACGGTGGTGCTGTCGCTGGCATTCCAGACCACGCCCACGCGCGGGCTGAGCTGGCCCTCGGTGCGCCCAAACGCCTTGTAGCGATCACCGCGCAGGCCGTAGTTGACGGTCCAGTCGTCGCCGATCTTCCATTCATCCTGCACGTACAACGCCAGCGTGCTGGCGTGGAAGGCGCTGCGATCGGGTATCAGCCGCGGCGTAGTGCTGGACTGCTGGCCGGCGTCGTCGACCGGGAACACCCAGCTGTTGTTGCTGGCCCGCGCGTTCTCGTAGTTGCCGTACAGGCCGTAGCGCAGCGTGTGGTCGTTGCCGAGCGGCGTGGAGAAGTCGGCCTGCAGGGTGTTCGCGCGGTTGCTGCGCTGGACCTGTGAGGCGACGCCGCTGAACACCAGGTCGCCGACCACGTCCGGGTTGAATCCCACATCGCTGTAACGCTGCCCGGCCGAGAGCTGGTAGGCGGTGCTACCCAGCGTGCCCTGCAGCACCAGCATGCCGAAGCGGGTGGTCTCGCGCTGGGTCTCATCCAGCTGGCTGGAGTCGAAGGTGGTAGTGGTGTCGAGATAGCCGAACTGCGGTGTCTGGCCCGGATTGACCGGGATCTGGAAGCGGTTGTTGGCGAAGCCGGCGAACACGCTCAGCCGGGTGTTGTCGTTGACCAGGTAGGTCAGGTCGGCGAAGGCCTTGCCCTGGTGGGTGTCGTCGTGCAGCGGCTTGCGGGAGCTGGTCGGATTCTCCAGGCCGACCTCGTTCTGGTCGTAGTTGCCGGTCAGGAACCAGCTCCAGCGGCCCTGGTTGCCCCACCACGAGGCATTCGGATTGACCTTGCCAAACGAGCCGGCAGTGAGGCCCGCGCTGCCTCCATTGCCAAGTTCGGCGCCATTGCGCGTAGTGATGTCGACCACCGCAGCAGTACGTTCGCCGAACTGTGCCGGCAGCGCCCCGTCCATCAGGCGGATGCTCTTGATGGTGCGGGCATCCAGGGTCTGGCCGAAGCCGGAGATCGACTCGGGCAGCAGCACGCCGTTGATGCGGTACTGCAGGTTGGCGTGGTCGCCGCGTACGTGCACGCCGCCATAGGAATCCTGGACCACACCCGGGGCCTGCAGCAGCACCTGGCTGAGCGGCGCGGAGGCACCCAGCGGCTGCTTCTGGATGTCCTCGGCGGTGATCTGGTACTGGCTGCTGCCGATGTCCGGCGACAGCATGTTGCGGGCCTGGTCGAGCTGGGCGTGGACGGTCACAGCGTCCAGATCCTTGACCGACGCGGAGGTGTCGTCGGCAGCAGCGGCGAAGGCGGGCAGGCTGGCCAGAGCCAGGACGAGGGTGATGCCGGTAGCGAGCAGGGAGGGCTTCATGGCGATGGGCTGTGGAAGGGGCCGGTCGGGGTATGTGGAGTGTTACTTCGTAACAGTGCGTGGCGAATCATGCGCCTGTCCGGGGGGCCGCGGCCATGCGGTATTTGGCCGATCGCGATGCCCTTTCCCCGGCGTTCAGACATGTGCAGAGCGCGGCCGGGCCTTTGCGACAGCGGTCGGCTCTGCGACCATGAACGTCCCCCACCTCCGGAAGTCTGCAATGAGCCTGTCCGCCGTTTCGCCCGTTCCCGATCCTGCCGCGACCGCTGCCGGCGCTGCGTGGTCGCCGGAAAGCTGGCGTGGCAAGACCGCGCTGCAGATGCCGACCTACCCGGACCCGGTGGCGCTGGATGCGGCCCTGCATGAGCTGAAGCGACTGCCGCCGCTGGTCACCTCGTGGGAGATCCTGGCGTTGAAGCAGCAGCTGGCCGAGGCGCAGGAGGGCAAGCGCTTCCTGTTGCAGGGGGGCGACTGCGCCGAGAATTTCAGCGACTGCGAATCGGGCACCATTTCCAACCGGTTGAAGGTGCTGCTGCAGATGAGCCTGGTGCTGGTGCACGGCCTGCGCCAGCCGGTGATCCGCGTCGGCCGCTTCGCCGGCCAGTACGCCAAGCCGCGTTCGGCCGACACCGAAACCCGCGATGGCGTGACCCTGCCCAGCTACCGTGGCGACGTGATCAATGCGCCGGCGTTCACCGAGGCGGCGCGCCTGCCGGACCCGAAGCGGATGCTGCAGGCCCACGCGCATTCGGCGATGACGATGAACTTCGTGCGGGCGCTGATTGACGGTGGTTTCGCCGACCTGCATCACCCCGAGTACTGGAACCTGGAGTGGGTAAGCCACTCGCCGCTGGCCGCCGAGTACCAGAAAATGGTGGCCTCGATCGGCGATGCGGTGCACTTCATGGAGACCCTGGCCGGGGCCCGCGTGCACAACCTCAACCGCATCGATTTCTACACCTCGCACGAAGCGCTGCTGCTGCCCTACGAACAGGCGCTGACGCGCCAGGTGCCGCGTCAGCAGGGCTGGTTGAACCTGAGCACGCATTACCCGTGGATCGGCATGCGCACCGCTGCGCTCGATGGCGCGCACGTGGAGTACCTGCGCGGCGTGCGCAACCCGATCGCGATCAAGGTGGGCCCGTCGGTGACGCCGGACCAGCTGCTGCGCCTGATCGATGTGCTGAACCCGCATGATGAACCCGGCCGCCTGAGCTTCATCCATCGCATGGGTGCGGCGCAGATTGCCGGGAAGCTGCCGCCGCTGCTGGACGCGGTCAAGCGTGACGGTCGCCGTGTGCTGTGGGTATGCGATGCGATGCATGGCAATACCGAGAGCACGGCCAATGGTTTCAAGACGCGTCGCTTCGACAACGTGCGCGGCGAAGTGGAGATGTCGTTCGACCTGCATGCGGCCGCAGGCACGCGCCTGGGCGGCGTGCACCTGGAGCTGACCGGCGAGGATGTGACCGAGTGCACCGGTGGCGCGCGCGAGTTGACCGAGCGCGATCTGGAGCGTGCGTATCGTTCGACGGTGGACCCGCGGTTGAACTACGAGCAGTCGCTGGAGATCGCGATGGCGATCGTGCGCAAGCAGGAGCAGGTGCGGTAAGGGTTTTTCGGCAGGGCTTGCAGCCCTGCACCTGCTGCAATCCAGAGCAACTTCAAAAGCCTGCTATCCGTGGGATGGCGGGGCGGTGTGGGTGGTCAGGACACGCCGTAAACCCCCCTCCGGGGTCCGGCCCAGCCGCTGGCGGCTGTGCGTTCGGGCGCTTGCGAAGCAGTGCTTCGCAAGCAAAGCGCCCTCACCCATGGGGGCTCAATGGCGCCATCCATGGCGCCAACGGTCCTGCCCACCCACACCGCCCCACCTCTGACAGATCCCTGCGATCTGTTGGTGGGTGCCGACCGTTGGTCGGCACATCTGTCAGATATCGAATGAATTCATCCACGCATGGCGTGGATCTACTGGCAACGCCGGCTGTTGGTAGGTGTCGACCTTGGTCGACACGATTTTTCTGTCAGATATCGATATTCAAAATTGGATCCGACCCCGTGCCGACCAACGGTCGGCACCCACCATCAGCAGCAGGTTCCGACAGATCGCGGAAAACTGTCGAAGGCGGGGTGGGTCCGGTTGAGGGGGCGTGAGCCGCATGGATGCGGCGACCGAGCTTACATGGACGTACTTGCAGCGTCCCCCTCAACCGGATCCACCCCGCCATCCCTCAGGAAACCCGCCTTTGACGTTGACGTTGACGTTGACGTTTGCGGGTTCAGGGTGCCAACCCTGCATACAACACGCTCATGCGCCATGCGCGACCCTGTCCATTCGCGTGTTCGAGTGGAGGTGGCAAGCGTGCATTGGCAGCACATGCAGGCGTATGCGTGGCCGTTGGGACTGGCGCTGGTGATCGGCGGCATCGGTGCCTGGGTGATCCTGTGGATCTATCACCGGCTGAAAGGGCGCGATCGGCGCCGTGCGCGCATCGGCCGTGTGCTCGGCCTGCCATTGGCCACGGCATTGCCGCTGCTGCTGCTGATTCCCGCGCTGCAGGCGACGCCATTGCAGGATCCGCTGCTGGGCAATCTGCAACGGGTGCTGCATATCAGCCTGGTGGCGTGTTTCATCTGGCTGCTGGTGCGCGGTGTCAGTGCCATCGAGCGCGCCATCCTGCGCAGCAATCCCATCGATGTAGCCGACAACCTGGAAGCGCGCCGCATCCAGACCCAGACCCGTGTGCTCAGCCGGGTGATCATGGGCGGCATCATCGTCCTCGGCGCCTCGCTGGTGCTGCTGCAGTTCGACATGGTGGCGAAGATCGGTTCGGCGCTGCTGGCGTCGGCCGGCCTGATCGGCCTGGTGGCAGGTATCGCGGCCAAGCCGGTGTTCGGCAACCTGATCGCCGGCCTGCAGATCGCCGTGACCCAGCCGATCCGCCTCGATGACGTGGTGATCGTGGAGGGCGAGTGGGGGCGCATCGAGGAGATCGGCAGCAGCTACGTGGTGGTGCGCATCTGGGATGAGCGCCGGATGGTGGTGCCGCTGACCTGGTTCATCGAGAACCCGTTCCAGAACTGGACACGGCGCAGTGCCGACCTGCTTGGCACGGCTTTCCTGTGGCTGGACTACCGGGCACCGATCGCTGCGATCCGCGCCGAGCTGGAGCGCATCTGCCGCGGTGAGGCGCTGTGGGATGGCCGTGTCTGCGTGACCCAGGTGACCGAGACCAGCGAGCGTGCGATCCAGGTGCGGCTGCTGGTCAGTGCGCGCAGCTCCGGCGATGCCTTCGACCTGCGCTGCCTGGTGCGCGAACGCATGCTCGATTTCCTCGCCCGCGAACACCCGCAGTCGCTGCCGCAGGTGCGCGCACGTGTACAGCACGATGATGAGCTGGACATGCCACGGGGACCGCGTACGCGGACCGCGGATGTGCGGTCGCCGGGCGCGGAGGATGGCGAGGCGGCGATCGTGCCGGTGAATTCCTTGGACCGGTAGTGCCGGGCGCTGGCCGGCATCTGCGGGATGATGGGTTGCCGGCCAGCGGCCGGCACCACCGGATCACGGCTCGCCGGCGTCGATCAGCGCGTCGGTATCGAAGTGTGGTGGCCGCCGCGCGCGGGTGCGCTGTTCGTAGGCGTAGGCCATCTCGATCAGCTTGGGCTCGCTCCAGGCGGTGCCCATGAACAGCAGGCCGACCGGCAGGCCATCGATCTGGCCCATCGGTACGCTGAGGCTGGGATAGCCGGCCACGGCCGCAGCACTGTAGCTCTCGCCGGGGAAGTCGTCCCCCTCACTGCGGATTGGCCAGGCTACGCCGGTGGTCGGTGCTACCAGGGCATCGAGTTGCTGGGCGGCGAGGGCGGCATCGATGCCCTCCGGGCCGGCCAGCCGGCGCGCTTCGCTGCGTGCACGGATATAGGCCGGGTCGGCCAGCCCGGCGGTGGCGTCGGCCTCCACCAGCAGCTCCTGGCCGAACAGGCCCAGCTCCTGCCTGGCGTGCGCCTGGTTGAAGGCGATCAGTTCGGCAAGGCTGCGCAGCGGCGCGCGGTGGGTGCTGAAGTAGCGCTCCAGCCCTGCCTTGAATTCGTACAGCAGCACCAGGCGTTCGGCCTCGGCCCAGGCGCCCTGGTTGGGCAGCTCCACCGGCACCACGACGGCACCGGCGCGACGCAGCTCGGTCGCCGCCTGGTCGATCAGCGGCGGCATGCCGCGGTATTTCAGCAGGGGCGTCTGCAGCAGGCCGATGCGCTTGCCGCGCAGGCCCTGCGGGTCCAGCCGCGCGGTGTAGTCATAGACCGCGCGGCCCGGCATGGTCGCGGTGGCCGGGTCGGCGTCGTCGCGGCCGGCGATCGCGGTCAGCACGGCCGCCGCATCGGCGACACTGCGTGCCATCGGCCCGGCGGTGTCCTGGCTGAACGAGATCGGGATGATGCCATCGCGGCTGACCAGTCCGACGGTCGGCTTCAGGCCGACCACACCGTTGATCGCCGCCGGGCAGACGATGCTGCCGTCGGTCTCGGTGCCGATGGCCACGCTGGCCAGGTTGGCGGCCACGGCCACCGCACTGCCGCTGCTGGAGCCGCAGGGCGAGTGGCTGAGCCGATAGGGATTGCGGGTCTGGCCACCGCGCGCGCTCCAGCCCGAGATCGAGTCGTTGCCGCGGAAGTTGGCCCACTCGCTGAGATTGGTCTTGCCCAGCACCACCGCTCCGGCGTCGCGCAGCCGGCGCACCAGGTAGGCGTCGTCCGGGCGGAAGCCCTGCAGGGCCAGCGAGCCGGCACTGGTCGCCATCGGCGCAGCGTTGATGTTGTCCTTCAGCAGCAGTGGAATGCCATGCAGGGGCCCGCGCAGGCGGCCATCGCGACGCTCGCGGTCGCGCGCTGCGGCTTCCTTCAGGGCATCCGGGTTGAGCTCGATCACCGCGCGCAGGCGCGGCCCGGTACGGTCCAGGGCCGCAATGCGCTGCAGGTAGGCCTGGGTCAGGGTGGTGCTGTCCAGCTCACCGGCGGTCATCCGCGCCTGCAGATCGGCGACATCGGTTTCGGCGTACGGGAACGGCACGTTGCGGCTCGCAGGTTCGGCCGCATGCGCGCTGGGCGTGGCCGGGCTGCAGCCAGCCGAAAGCAGCGCAGGCAGCGCGGCGAGCAGGCAGGTCAGCAGAGGCGGCAAGGACGGGCGCATGGGGCGGCTTGGTCGGCTCCAATCCCCAGTGTAGCCGCTGCTCAGCGATGGCGCTTGCGCAGGTCGCGGGCGAGGACGTAGACCACGATCAGGTTGATCGCCAGGATCGTCCACGACGGCCAGCCCGGGTGGCGGATGATCGCGAAGATGTCGAAGGGCAGGTACAGGGAGGCGGTCAGGCAGCCCAGCCAGGAGGCCCAGGCCTTGGCCCGCCACAATCCCCAGGCTTCGACCAGGTGCAGCAGGCCGTAGCCGATCATCCCCGCCGCGGCCAGGTGCACCGCGTCGGGGCTGATCATGTGCAGCAGCGAGGGCAGGGTGCCATGGTCCGGATCCAGGCTGAAACGCCGGATCAGGACCATGATGCCGTGCCGCAGCGGCTGCGGCCCGAGCACTTCCAGCCCGGTGGCGGCCAACAGCGCCAGCATCGCCTTGCTCGCTTCGAGCAGGGCGATGACGTGGAGGCCCGGATGCCGGTGTGGATCCGGGTTGTAGCCGCTCTGGTTCACGGGGTGCTGGCTCAGCCGCCGCGCGAAGCCTTCTTGCGGTCGCTTTCGGTCAGGAACTTCTTGCGCAGGCGGATCTCCTTCGGGGTGATCTCGACCAGCTCGTCGTCTTCGATGAAGTCCAGGGCCTGCTCCAGCGAGTACTTGATCGCCGGGGTCAGCTGGATCGCATCGTCCTTGCCCGAAGCGCGCATGTTGGTCAGCGGCTTGGTCTTGATCGCGTTGACGGTCAGGTCGTTGTCCTTGGAGTGGATGCCGACCAGCTGACCTTCATACACGTTGTCGCCTTCAGCAGCGAACAGCTTGCCGCGTTCCTGCAGCGGGCCCAGCGAGTAGGCCGGCGTGGTGCCTGGCGCATTGGCGATCATCACGCCGTTGATGCGCTTGGCAATCGCGCCCTGTTCCTTCGGACCGTAATGGTCGAACACGTGGAACAGCAGGCCCGAACCCTGGGTGAGGGTCTTGAACTCGTTCTGGAAACCGATCAGGCCACGGGCCGGGATCGAGTATTCCAGGCGCACGCGGCCCTTGCCGTCCGGCTCCATGTTCTTCAGCTGGCCCTTGCGGGTGCCCAGCTTTTCCATCACGCCGCCCTGGTGGATTTCTTCGATGTCCACCACCAGCTGCTCGATCGGCTCCATCATCTGGCCGTCGATTTCCTTGATGATCACTTCCGGGCGCGACACGGCCAGCTCGTAGCCTTCGCGACGCATGTTCTCGATCAGCACCGACAGGTGCAGTTCGCCACGGCCGGAGACCAGGAACTTGTCGGCGTCTTCCAGCTGTTCGACCTTCAGGGCCACGTTGTGGACCTTTTCACGGTCCAGGCGGTCCTTGATCTGGCGGCTGGTCAGGAACTTGCCACCGGACAGGTCCTTGTTGCCGGCGAACGGCGAGTTGTTGACCTGGAAGGTCATCGAGATGGTCGGCTCGTCGACGGTCAGTGCCGGCAGCGCTTCCGGGGTGTCCGGGTGGCACAGGGTGTCGGAGATGGTCAGCTCCGGAATACCGGAGATGGCGACGATGTCACCGGCTTCGGCGGTGTCCTGCTCGATGCGCTCCAGGCCCAGGAAGCCCAGCACCTGCGCGACCTTGCCGTTGCGCTTCTTGCCTTCGCGGTCGATCACCGCGACCTGCATGTTCTTCTTCAGGGTGCCGCGCTGGATGCGGCCGATGCCGATCACGCCCACGAAGTTGTTGTAGTCCAGCTGGCTGATGCGCATCTGGAAGGCGCCTTCCGGATCGACTTCCGGCTTCGGCGCGTGCTGCATGATGGCTTCGTACAGCGGGGTCATGTCGCCGTCGCGCACGGTGTCTTCCAGGCCGGCATAGCCGTTCAGGGCCGAGGCGTAGACGATCGGGAAGTCCAGCTGCTCATTGGTGGCGCCGAGCTTGTCGAACAGGTCGAAGACCTGGTCGATCACCCACTCCGGACGCGAGCCCGGGCGGTCGACCTTGTTGACCACGACGATCGGCTTGAAGCCCATCGCAAAGGCCTTCTGGGTCACGAAGCGGGTCTGCGGCATCGGGCCGTCCATCGCGTCGACCAGGATCAGCACGGTGTCGACCATCGACAGCACGCGCTCGACCTCACCGCCGAAGTCGGCGTGGCCGGGGGTGTCGACGATGTTGATCCGGTTCTTGATGCCGGTCTTCTTGTCTTCCCAGGTGATGGCGGTGTTCTTGGCCAGGATGGTGATGCCGCGTTCCTTTTCCTGGTCGTTGCTGTCCATCACGCGCTCGGCGAGGACGGTGCGCTCGGACAGGGTGCCGGACTGCTTCAGCAGCTGGTCGACCAGGGTGGTCTTGCCATGGTCGACGTGGGCGACGATGGCGATGTTGCGAAGATTTTCGATGGACATACGAAAGGGGGCCAGTCGGCGCCGGATTTGGAAAAAGAAGTCCAACATTATACGTCGAACTTGACGATTCGCGAAAAGGTGGATTTCACACCGGTCATGGGACCCATTCAGGGGCCTGCCGGGGCTGGTAACCCGATGATCTCCGGCAGGTTTTGCCCGGTTGTCGGCCCAACGCCGGTACTAACGGCTGCCCCTTGCGCATTCAGCAAAGCGTTCCGTAGCGGTGCGGGGGGATCGCGGGCGCGTGGCGACGCGTTGGTCGAACAGGCGCCCGTTGGTCACGGGGCGCGGTGTAAACTAGGTGGCTAGACGCGTTCCCCTCTGCATCAAGGATCTTCATGTCCCTCATCGCCACTTTCGACACCACCCAGGGCCCGATCAAGGTCGAGCTGTTCGCCGACAAGGCGCCGCTGACCGTCGCCAACTTCGTGAACCTGGTCAAGCACGGTTTCTATGACGGCCTGATCTTCCACCGCGTGATCGCCGACTTCATGATCCAGGGCGGCTGCCCGCAGGGTCGTGGCACCGGTGGCCCGGGCTACAAGTTCGAAGACGAGAAGAACGGCGTGAAGCACGAGGTCGGCTCGCTGTCGATGGCCAACGCCGGCCCGAATACCAACGGCAGCCAGTTCTTCATCACCCACATCAAGACCGATTGGCTGGACGGCCGCCACACCGTGTTCGGCAAGGTCCTGGAAGGCCAGGCCATCGTCGATTCGGTCAAGCAGGGCGACGTGATCCATTCGATCACCCTGGAAGGCGACGTCGACGCCGTGCTGGCCGCCCAGGCCGAGCGCGTCGCGGAGTGGAACAAGCACCTCGCCGCCTGATCCCCCTTCGAAACGGCCACCCTCGGGTGGCCGTTTCCCTGTTCCCCGCCGCCCGCCAGGCCTGCGTGGCCACGCCCGCGGCGTCCCATCAAACGCTTGCAAGCAAGAGGAAACCCCCATGAAAGCACCCGTTCGTGTTGCCGTGACCGGCGCCGCCGGCCAGATCGGTTATGCCCTGCTGTTCCGCATCGCCTCCGGCGAGATGCTGGGCAAGGACCAGCCGGTCATCCTGCAGCTGCTGGAACTGCCGGTCGACAAGGCCCAGGCCGCCCTGAAGGGCGTGATGATGGAACTGGAAGACTGCGCGTTCCCGCTGCTGGCCGGCATGGTCGGCACCGACGACGCCGAAGTCGCGTTCAAGGACGCCGACATCGCCCTGCTGGTCGGCGCGCGTCCGCGCGGCCCGGGCATGGAGCGCAAGGACCTGCTGCTGGAAAACGCCAAGATCTTCACCGCCCAGGGCGCGGCGCTGAACAAGGTGGCCAGCCGTGACGTGAAGGTGCTGGTGGTCGGCAACCCGGCCAACACCAATGCCTACATCGCCATGAAGTCGGCCCCGGACCTGAAGCCGGAGAACTTCACCGCCATGCTGCGCCTGGACCACAACCGCGCGCTGAGCCAGCTGTCGACCAAGCTCGGCAAGCCGGTCGGTGGCATGGAGAAGCTGGTGGTGTGGGGCAACCACAGCCCGACCATGTACCCGGACTACCGTTTCGCCACCGCCGATGGTGCGTCGATCGCCGATGCGATCAACGACCAGGAGTGGAACGCCAACACCTTCATCCCGACCGTCGGCAAGCGCGGCGCGGCGATCATCGAAGCCCGCGGCTCGTCCTCGGCTGCTTCGGCCGCCAACGCTGCCATCGACCACGTGCGTGACTGGGTGCTGGGCAGCAACGGCAAGTGGGTCACCATGGGCGTGCCGTCCGATGGCTCCTACGGCATTCCGGAAGGCGTGATCTTCGGCTTCGCGGTGACCACCGAAAACGGCAAGTACACCCTGGTGAAGGATCTGCCGATCGACGAATTCAGCCAGAAGTACATCGACAAGACCCTGGCCGAGCTGGAAGAAGAGCGCGCCGGCGTCGCCCACCTGCTGGGCTGATGCAGGCGGTACCGGCTCCGGTCGGTACGTAGAAGACGGGGAAGCTTCGGCTTCCCCGTTTTTGTTTGGACGGATACGGAACCCCATGATCCACCTGCACTACTTCGATGACGCGCTGCTGGTGGCCGAGAAGCCGGCCGGCCTGCTGTCCGTGCCAGGCCGCAGCGCCGAGAACCAGGACTGCGTGGTCGCACGGCTGCAGGCGGTATACCCGGATGCAATGACCGTGCACCGGCTGGACCAGGTGACCTCCGGCCTGCTGCTGCATGCGCGCGGCAAGGACATGCAGGCGGCGTTGTCGAGGCAGTTCGAGCAGCGCCAGGTCGGCAAGCGGTATGAAGCGGTGGTGCAGGGGCTGCTCGAAGGCGAGGCCGGCGAAGTGGACCTGCCGTTGATCGTGGACTGGCCGAACCGGCCGAAGCAGATGGTCGATCACGAACGCGGCAAGCCGGCGCTGACGCGCTGGCGCGTGCTGGCCCGTGATGCCGGAGCGCAGCGCACGCGCGTGGAGCTGGAGCCGATCACCGGTCGCAGCCATCAGTTGCGGCTGCACATGGCCAGCCTTGGCCATCCCATCGTTGGCGATGTGCTGTATGACGCTGCGCCGGCGCAGCGGGTGCATCTGCATGCGCGCAGCCTGCGGTTCACCCATCCGGTGACAGGCGAAGCACTCGCGTTCGAGTCCGCGACGCCGTTCTAGGTGGGGCGGCAGGGCTTGCAGCCCTGCACCTGCAGAATCAACGTCAACGTCAAAAGCGGGCTATGCGTGGGTTGGCGGGGCGGTGTCGGAGTGCGGGGACGCCGCAAGTACGTCCGTGTAGGCTTGGCAGCCGCTTGCTCGTGTGCGCGTTCCTGCGCACACGGCAAGACCGGGGTTGGGCGTCCTGCCCAACCCGCCCGAGGCATGCCTCGGGCCCATGCGGCTGACACCCCGCACTCCGACACCGCCCCACCTTTGACAGGTTCACTCGGCTGTTGGTAACGGTGGACGTTGTTCCGCGCGGCTGTTGGTAGGTGTCGACCTTGGTCGACACATCTGTCAGATATCGAATGATTCATCCACGCACGGCGTGGATCT
The DNA here is from genome assembly GCF_059369755.1 of Stenotrophomonas sp. YJH_SMC_57. Lineage (NCBI taxonomy): Bacteria > Pseudomonadati > Pseudomonadota > Gammaproteobacteria > Lysobacterales > Lysobacteraceae > Stenotrophomonas > Stenotrophomonas sp. YJH_SMC_57. The sequence goes on along the minus strand of NZ_JCAFSZ010000009.1, from coordinate 216,170 downwards.
ACCGTGTCGACCAAGGTCGACACCCACCAGAGCAGTCGACCAAGGTCGACACCTACCAGAGCAGAATGCCGTTCCGACAGATCGCGGAAAACTGTCGAAGGCGGGGTGGGTCCGGTTGCGGGAGTGTCCGCGGCATGGATGCCGCGGCCAAGCCCCCAAGGACGGGTTTACGGCGTCTCCCGCAACCGGACCCACCCCGCCATCCCCCAGTAGCCCAGCTTTTGACGTTGACGTTGACGTTGACGTTGACGTTGATTTTGCGGGTGCAGGGCTGCAGGCCCTGCAGAACAAACCCACCCCCTACCAAGGTAGGGCGGCCCGCGCGGCAGCGCCGGACTATCCTCGAAGCCATGACTTTGTCTGGGAGGGCTGCGTCATGAACTACGAGGAAACCTACCGTCGCTCGATCGACGAGCCGGAGGCCTTCTGGGGCGAAGAAGCCAAACGCATCCATTGGCACAAACCGCCGCAGCAGGTGCTCGACTACAGCAACCCGCCGTTCCGGCGCTGGTTCGTCGGCGGCGAAACCAATCTCTGCTACAACGCCGTCGATCGCCACCTGGCCGAGCGCGCCGACCAGCTTGCGCTGGTGGCCATTTCCACCGAAACCAACAGCACCCGCGAGATCACCTACCGCCAGCTGTATCGCGAGGTGAATGACTTTGCTGCCGTGCTCAGGCACCTCGGCGTCGGTCATGGTGACCGCGTGGTGATCTACATGCCGAACATGGCCGAGGCCGTGTTCGCGATGCTGGCCTGCGCGCGTATCGGTGCGGTGCATTCGGTGGTGTTCGGCGGCTTTGCCGCGCACAACCTGGCGCTGCGCATCGATGATGCGAAACCGAAACTGCTGATTGCCGCCGATGCCGGCATGCGCGGCGGCAAGCTGATTCCGTACAAGGCGATGGTCGATGCGGCCTGTGCAGAGGCGACTGCACCGCCACCGCACGTGCTGATCGTATCGCGCGGGCTGGACGCCGCCGAACCGCGGGTGCCGGGCCGCGATGTCGAGTACGCCACCCTGCGCGCGCAGATCGGCGAGGTTGACGTGCCGGTGCAGTGGCTGGAGGCGAGCGAGCCGAGCTATCTGCTGTACACCTCCGGCACCACCGGCAAGCCGAAAGGCGTGCAGCGCGACGTGGGTGGTTACGCGGTGGCGATGGCACAGTCGATGGAGACCGTGTTCGACTGCAAGCCGGGCCAGGTGATGTTCTCCACCTCTGATGTCGGTTGGGCGGTCGGCCATTCCTACAACGTGTACGGCCCGCTGATCGGCGGCTGCACCTCGCTGTTGTACGAAGGGTTGCCGACCAACCCGGACCCGGGCATCTGGTGGGCGCTGTGCGAGCAGTACAACGTGCGAACGATGTTCTCCTCGCCCACCGCCATCCGCGTGCTGAAGAAGCACGATGCAGACTTCATCCATCGCCACGATCTGCGCGCACTGAAGTACCTGTTCCTGGCCGGTGAGCCGCTGGACGAGCCGACTGCGCACTGGATCAGCGAGGCGCTGGGCAAGCCGATCATCGACAACTACTGGCAGACCGAAACCGGCTGGCCGGCGTTGACCCTGCTGCCGGGCCTGGAGATGAAGCCGGTGCGCTTCGGCTCGCCGGGCTTCCCCAATCTCGGCTACCGCATGAAGGTGATCGACGAGAACACCGGCGAGGAAGTGGCACCTGGGCAGAAAGGCGTGCTGGTGATGACCCCGCCATTGCCGCCAGGCTGCATGAGCACGGTGTGGAACGACGACGGTCGCTTCCTGCAGAGCTACTTCAGCCACTTCAAGGAGCTGCTGTACAGTTCGCTGGACTGGGCCATCCGTGATGACGACGGCTACACCTTCATCCTCGGGCGCACCGACGATGTGATCAACGTGGCCGGGCATCGCTTGGGCACGCGCGAGATCGAAGAGGCCATCTCCAGTCATCCACGCGTGGCCGAGGCGGCCGTGATCGGGGTCAAGGATGAACTGAAGGGGCAGGTGCCGCTGGTGTTCGTCACCCTCAAGCAGGGGCTCGATGGCGAGGATCCGGCGCCGGTGGTGGCCGAGATGATGGCGACGGTGACCACTTCACTGGGTGCGGTGGCGCGCCCGGCGCACGTGCACGTGGTCAACGCATTGCCCAAGACCCGCTCCGGCAAGCTGCTGCGGCGCTCGTTGCAGGCGCTGGCGGAGCAGCGCGACCCGGGTGACCTGTCGACGCTGGACGACCCCGGCGCGCTGGAGGAGATCCGCCGGGCGCTGGGGCGCTGACCCGGTAGTGCCGGCCGCTGGCCGGCAACCTCGGCGTGCGGGATTGCCGGCCAGCGGCCGGCACTACCCAAGCCTGGCAGGACTTGCGCTAAGCTCGCCCTGTCATCGGTCTGCAACAGAGCCTGCGCTTCGGGGAAGCTGCGCAGGCTTCGACGGTGGCAACCAGGGGGCGTGCCCGGCACGGGCGCGCTGGCATTGCGCATCGAGGATTGGGGGGATGCATGGCATTGCTGCACGCCAAGACGGCCGCTGGCCGTCAGGAAATCGAAGACCGCAGCCGGCGCTTGCCGGCGGCATTGCGTTCGATTCTGTTGATGGTCGATGGCCATCGCGATGACAACGAACTGCGTGGCTTGTTCGAAGGCCTGCGCGCACCACCGGATGCACTGGAACAACTGGTCGCGCAGGGCCTGATCGAAGCCATCGGTGGCAGTGCCGAGGCACCACCGACGCGTGGCATCAGCAGCGGCCGCGAACAGGACCCGGCGCTGTATCAGCACCTGTACGCGGCCATGAGCGATGCGGTGCGTCGCCATCTGGGTCTGAAGGGCTACTTCATGCAACTGAAGATCGAGCGCTGCACCGATGCACTGGCACTGGAGCGGCTATGCCCGGAACTGCTGGCCGCCGTGGGCAAGGCGCGCAGCCCGGCGCTGGCGCAGCGCTGGTGGCAGGAAACCCAGGCCGCGCTGGTGGACGCGGGTGGCGAGGTCGTACAGGCCTGAGCCACCGCGTAAAGTGACCGGTTCACTTCCCCACAAGGAGTCCCGCGTGCAGGACGACCACGACGACACCGACACCCCGGGCTGGGACGCGATCAACGCTGCGCTGGCGCCGTTGTATGCAGGCCAGGAACCGCGTCATTACGGCACTGCGCTGCCGTACACGCTGGGTGGGCAGGATCCGCTGGATGGCATCAGTGTGTACTGGGCGGATGCGCCGGTGCCGCACTGGCACTACATCACCTATGGCTTTTCCGAGTTGTACGCCAAGGAGAGCAGCGATGCCGACGCCAGTGGCTACGGTTTCGAGCTCACCTTCCGCCTGGCGGCCGTAGACGGTGAGAGCGCAGGCAGCACGCCGCCGGCGTGGCCGATGAACCTGCTGCAGAACCTGGCGCGCTATGTGTTCGGCAGCGGCAACGTATTCGAGGATGGTCACCACCTCAACGCCAACGGTCCGATCGCGCTGGAGACCGGCACCCGGCTGTGCCACCTGGCCTTCATTGCCGATCCGCAGTTGCCGGCACGTGATACCACCAACGGCCACCTGCAGTTCCTGCAGCTGGTCGGCTTGACCGATGAAGAGATGGAGGCGGTCAAGCGCTGGTCCACGCGCGGCGTGCTGCAGACGCTGCAGCCGGCGATGCCGCTGTGGATCAGTGACCTGCAGCGCGGCAATCTGCTGGACGATCCGGCGCTGGCCGCGCAGGTGCAGGCCGGCAGCGAGCGCGAGGGCTCCAGCACCGGCATGCTGTTCATCGAAACCCTTGATTGGCGGCAGGAGGCTGGCATCACCACCCTGGTGCTGGGCGCCGGCCAGGTCGCCAGCGTGTGCGAACTGCTGCCGCTGCGCCTGCGCCATGGCAAATCGCTGGAACTGGTCAGCCGCGAACGGCAGTGGGAGTTCATTGCGGCCGGGGGCGGTGAAGCCGGCGAGGTGTCTGCCGACAGCGCGCGCTGGGCGCTGGATGCGACCGGATTGCAGGCGTTGGCGAACGTGCGTGCCGAACGCGGGATCTATCCGCTGACAGGCGTGCTGCGCATTGAAGTGGTGCCGACCTATCTGCGCGACGCCAAGGGTGAGGTGATCCGCCAGATCGGCTGAGATCCCGTTCCCCTGGAGTCAGTTCGGAGCCGCTCGCATCGCGAGCGGCTCCCCCTCATGCAGGGTCAGGCCAGTCCCTCGGCCTTCAGTGCGGCCTGCACGCCGGCGTCGGCGTCCATGCGCGCCTTGTAGGCGGCCAGGTTGTCCAGGCCGGACAGGTCGACCTTGGTGCCAGCGGCCCAGCGCAGGGTGATGTAGAAGTACGGATCGGCGTAACTGCGGAAACCGGCCAGCCACGGCTTGTCGGCCAGCTGCCTGTCAGCGGTTTCGAACAGGCCACGCAGGCGTTTGTGCGCAGCGGCGCGGATGGCGTCGAACTGGCTTTCGTCGGCGATGAACTTGCCTGGTGCGAACAGCGGCGAGAAGGCCGGATGCACGTCCGAATTGACGAAGGCGAGCCAACGGGTGGCTTCGGCGCGCTGGCGCGGGCTGCCGTCACCGCCGAGGCCGGCCTGCGGATAGCTGTCGGCGATATAGCCCATGATGGCGGCGTTCTGCAGCAGCACGAAGTCGCCGTCGACCAGCGCGGGTACCGCACCGGCCGGATTGATCTTGAGGAATTCCGGACCCTTCAGGGTGTCCTTGTTCAGCAGTTCAACCTCGAACGGCTGGCCGGTCCACTGCAGGGCGATGTGGTCGGCGGTGGAACAGGCACCGGGCTTGCTGTACAGCTTCATGGGAACTCCAGGTGATGCGGGCGGGAAGCGCCCACTATCCCAGAGCCTGCCGGCGGGCGGCAACGCTGCCGCCAGCACGGATCGTTACGACTGCCGTGGCTTGAGGTTCTGCACCTTATAGAAGGTGTGATCGCCGATGGTGGCCACCTGGTAGGCATTGCGCCAGTTCGGGCTGGCGATCGACAGCGCGGCGAAGTGGCTGGCACCCGGCACGATCTCGCGGCGCTCGCCGGCCGGCAGCGCCCAGTTGCGCTCGGCGTCGAAAGCGACGTTCATCGCTTCGCTCCACGCGGCGTCATTGCCCAGCTGGGTGCCGGGGGAGACGATGGTCGGCGCGAACTGCTTGCGCGCGGTGACCACCTGGCACATCGAGTCGCCCCACAGGCCACTGTCGAGGCGGCGCAGGGCGACCTCGGCGACGGCCTGCTGGCCGCGCAGGGTCTGGTCGCGGGCTTCCAGGTACACGGTGGTGCTCAAACACAATGAATCAGCGGCCGGCTGCGGCAACAACTGCGACAGCCAGAGAATCCAGGCCAGTTTCATATAACTCCTTGCTCCGTATGGGCCGCACCTCTTGGTTCCCGCAGCGGGGGCTGCGGGCCGGGGTACGACTTGGCGTCATGGGGAGGCGGCCATCGGGGCCGCCCCGTGGGCGGCCCCAAAAGAAACGATCAATACCGATCGAGGGGGCCGCGCCGGCTCACCGGAAACTGGCTGGTGAGCGGAAAGATGGCGCAAGGTAGGGGGGCATAGCCGAACGCATCATGAATCATCCGGCTTGACATTCAGGTTCGGCAGGGGTGACGAAAATCACATTCCGCTCCCCATTCAGGCACGCATCAGAGCGCGGCGGCAACCCGGCTGCCCTGGTCGATGGCCCGTTTCGCATCCAGTTCGGCGGCCACGTCGGCGCCGCCAATCAGCTGTGCGCTGATGCCGGCGGCCTGCAGTTCGGCCTGCAGTGCGCGGTTCGGCTCCTGCCCGGCGCAGATCACCACATGGTCGACCGGCAGCAGCTGCTCGCTGCCTTCGACGCGGATGCGCAGGCCCTCGTCGTCCACGCCGAGGTACTCGACGCCACCCAGCATGCGTACGCCCTTGGCTTTCAACGTGGCGCGGTGGATCCAGCCGGTGGTCTTGCCCAGCCGCGCCCCCGGTTTGCCGGCGCTCCGCTGCAGCAGCCACAGCCGGCGCGGCGAGGCCTCGGGCTGCGGCCGGGCCAGCGCGCCGCGGGCCTCGAAGGTGGCATCCACGCCCCATTCGGCCATCCAGCGCTGCGGGTCCAGCGACGGCGATTCACCGGCGTGGCTGAGGAACTCGCCGACGTCGAAGCCGATGCCACCGGCGCCGATGATCGCCGCATTGGCGCCGACCTCGACCCGGCCCAGCAGCACGTCCAGGTAGCTGACCACCTTGGCGTGATCGGCACCGGGGAAATCGACCCTGCGCGGGGTGATGCCGGTCGCCAGCACCACCTCGTCGAAGCCGGCCAGGCGGGCGGCGTCGGCACGGGTGCCCAGGCGCAGCTGCACACCGGTTTCGGCCAGTTTGTGCCGGAAGTAGCGCAGTGTCTCGTAGAACTCTTCCTTGCCCGGAATACGCTTGGCCACGTTGAACTGGCCGCCGATCTCCTCATTGGCATCGAACAGGGTGACCTGATGGCCGCGCTCGGCGGCGACGGTGGCACAGGCCAGCCCGGCCGGGCCAGCACCGACCACGGCCACCTTCTTCGGTGCGGTGGTCGGGCGGTAGACCAGCTCAGTCTCGTGGGCCGCACGCGGGTTGACCAGGCAGCTGGCCAGCTTGTTCTCGAACACGTGGTCCAGGCAGGCCTGGTTGCAGGCGATGCAGGTGTTGATCGCCTCGGCACGGCCGGCGCGGGCCTTGTTGGCCCATTGCGGGTCGGCCAGTAGCGGGCGCGCCAGCGACACCATGTCCGCACCGCCATCGGCCAGGATGCGTTCGGCAACGTCGGGCATGTTGATGCGGTTGGTGGCGACCAGCGGCAGCGCCACATGTGGCTTGAGCTTGGCGGTGACGCTGGCAAAGGCCGCACGCGGCACCGAGGTGGCGATGGTCGGAATCCGCGCTTCATGCCAACCGATGCCGGAATTGATGATCGTGGCACCGGCGGCCTCGATGGCCTGTGCCTGCTGCACGATCTCCTGCCAGTTGCTGCCGTCCTCGACCAGGTCCACCAGCGACAGGCGGTAGATGATGATGAAGTCCGGACCGCAGGCTTCACGGATGCGGCGCACGATCTCCACCGCGAAGCGCATGCGCTGGCTGGCGTCGCCGCCCCAGCGGTCGCTGCGCGTGTTGGTGCGCGGGGCGATGAACTCGTTGATGAGGTAGCCTTCCGAGCCCATCACTTCCACGCCGTCGTAGCCGGCCTCGCGGGCCAGCTTCGCGCTGCGCGCGTAGTCGGCGATATGCCGTTCGACGCCGCTGGCCGACAGCGCGCGCGGCGTGAACGGGTTGATCGGTGCCTTCAGCTTCGACGGTGCCACCGACAACGGGTGGTAGGCGTAACGGCCGGCATGCAGCAGCTGCAGGCAGATCTTCGCGCCGTGCTGGTGCGCGGCGGCGGTGAGCTGCCGGTGCGGGCGCACCTCCCAGGGCCAGGACAGCTTGCCGCCGAACGGCTTCAGCCAGCCGACCACATTCGGTGCGAAGCCACCGGTGACGATCAGGCCGACGCCACCCTCGGCGCGCTCGGCGAAGTAGGCCGCCAGCCGCGGGAAATCGCGTGCACGATCCTCCAGGCCGGTGTGCATCGAGCCCATCAGTACGCGGTTGCGCAGCTGGGTGAAGCCCAGGTCCAGCGGGGTGAACAGGTGGGGATAGGCGCTTTCGTTGGCTGGCGACATGGTCGATACGCTTGCGTACGGAAGCGCGCAGCGTGCCGCGAAACGGCGGCCGGAGCAAGGGCTGCTTCGCTGGTAGTGCCGGCCGCTGGCCGGGTACGCTCGGCACATGCGTGCTGTCGCTCCCGCAATTCGCTGCGCGAACCGCGGGCCCCACTTACCGGCCTCCACGCCCCCGCGCCTGCGGCGCTGCCCCCGAACTCCGGGGGCGGTCGTGCCGGCCGCTGGCCGGGATCCCGATCAGCTCAGGGTGATTGCGGTTGCCGGCCAGCGGCCGGCGCGACCGGCGACGGCCGGCCAATGCCGAACCAGCCCAGCGTTACTCCGCACAGCGGACCGATCAGCAGGGCGAAGGCCAGGGTGCCGAGGCCGACGTTGCCGCCCAGCCACCAGCCCAGCAGCAGCACGCTGCCCTCGATCAGGCTGCGCACCTTCCAGATCGGCCAGCCGGTGCGGGCGTGCAGGCCGGTCATCAGGCCATCGCGCGGGCCCGGGCCGAGCTTGGCGCCGATGTACAGGCCGGTGGCCAGGGCGACCAGCAGCATGCCGGCGCAGAACATCGCCAGCTGCCAGCCGAGGCCGACGGCAGGCGGCAGCAGCCACAGCCCGAACTGCGCGGACGGGCCGATCAGCAGCACGTTGAGCACGGTGCCGACGCCCGGCTTCTGCCGCAGTGGCCACCACAGCAGCAACACCAGAGCACCGATCACGTTGGTGGCGAGGCCGAACGAAAGCGGGGTCTGTGCGGCGATGCCCTGTGACAGCACATCCCATGGCGCGACTCCGATCGCGGCACGGATCATCAATGAGGCGCCGAAGCCGTACAGGAACAGGCCGACGATCAGTTGCAGAAGGCGCAGGGGCAGGGCGGAGGGCATGACGGGGCTCGGGGGAGGAGGATCTGTTCCCACCCTAATCGCCATTCAGTCACATCCATAGATACAGATGGCGGCCAATCCGACCGCACAGGTGGATGCGCCGCGCCGGCGTCAGTCGTCCCAGCCTGCCAGCGCCAGCTTGCCCACCGTGCGGCCGCTGGCCAGGCGTTGATGCGCGCTGTCCAGGTTGGCTGCATTTATCCTGCCCAGCGTTTCGCTGAGGGTGCCGCGTAGCTGGCCGGCGTCGATCATGCTGGCCGCGCGGCTGAGAATCCGGTGCTGTTCGATGCGGTCGGCAGTGCCGAAGCGCGAGCGCGTGAACATGAATTCCCAGTGGATGCCGATGCACTTGGCCTTGTAGGGATCGCCGATGCGCAGCGCGCCGCGCGGTTCGACGATCAGGCCGACATGGCCCTGCGGTGCCAGCAGCTGGCCCAGCTCATCCCAGTAGTGGTCGGTGTCGGCCAGGTTGAGCGCGACCTGTACCGCATCGATGCCCAGCGCCTGCAACTGCGGGAGCAGCGCATGCCGATGGTCGATCACATGCTGGGCTCCCATCTGCCGGCACCAGTCAACCGAGGTTTCGCGGGACGCCGTGGCGATCACCTCGAAGCCGGCGTGGCGGGCCAGCTGGATCGCCATCGAGCCGACGCCGCCTGCGCCGCCGATCACCAGCAGGTGCTGGCCGGCATGACGGCGGTCATCCAATTGCAGCGGCATGCGCTGGAACAGCAACTCCCAGGCGGTGAGCGTGGTCAGTGGCAGGGCCGCAGCTTCGGCGAAATCCAGCGTGGTCGGTTTGCGTGCGACCAGGCGTTCATCCACCCACTGGTACTGGGCGTTGCAGCCTGGGCGGGTGACATCGCCGGCGTAGTAGACCTCGTCACCGGAGGCGAACAGGCTGGCCTCGTCACCGATCGCCTCGACCACGCCAGCGGCATCCCAGCCGAGTACACGGGGCGTTGCGAGCGTGGCCGGATCGGTGGCGGCACGCTGCTTGCCGTCGACAGGGTTGACCGAGACCGCTTCGACCCGGACCAGCAGATCGCGGCCACGCGGAGGCAGCGGTGGTGGCAGGCGGACATCACACAGGGAAGGGGCGGATTCACGACTCAGGGCGACGGCTTTCATCTCGGCTCCGGCTGGGTTCGTGGTCCCATCATAAGGTTCCTCACCTTTCAGCAAGTGCGCTGAACCACGCGGCGCGTCCGCTTGCGCAGTATGTCGTTTTTGCCACTTAAACCCCGTCAAACCCTTGCAGCGTGCGGGTCTTGCGGATTTTCATCATCCTGTATAGGGTTTCAACGTCGGACCGGTGGAGGGTCGGGCGCGATACTTCACATGTTACGGGACTGTTAACATGACCTTCACCCGCCTGAGCATAATGTTCGCGGCGGTGGCGTGCTGAATCGGCTGTCGTACATCGACGCAGTAGTGCTGGCCCATGCCTCTACCGGTTTCATACCCCCGAAATAGGAGCTGTACTCAATGAACAAGAAGATCCTTACTGCCGCGCTGCTGGGTGGTCTGGCTTTCGCCCAGGCTGCGTCGGCGCAGGAGTTCGATGACCGCTGGTACCTGACCGGTTCGGCCGGCTTCAACTTCCAGGACAACGACCGTCTGACCAATGACGCTCCGTTCGTGACCCTGGGCCTGGGTAAGTTCATCAGCCCGAACTGGTCGCTGGACGGTGAGCTGAACTATCAGAACCCGAACTTCGATTCGAACAAGGACCTGAACTGGTCGCAGTACGGCGCCTCGCTGGACCTGCGTCGCCACTTCATCAAGGAAGGCCGCGGCTGGAACCCGTACATCCTGGGTGGCCTGGGCTACCAGAAGTCGGAAGAGCAGTACCCGGCCCTGGACAACAACGGCCCGCGCAAGCGTAAGGACGGCAACTTCGCCGCCAAGGTCGGCGTTGGTCTGCAGACCACCTTCGAGAAGCGCGTTGCTGTCCGCGCCGAAGTTGCCTACCGCGCTGACTTCGACGACCAGAGCATCGCCGCACGCGATGAAAGCTGGTTCGGCGACGTGCTGGCTTCGGTCGGCGTCGTGATCCCGCTGGGCCCGGCTCCGGTCGCGGCTGCTCCGGCTCCGGCTCCGGTTGCCCCGAGCTGCGCCGACCTGGATGACGACGGTGACGGCGTCAACAACTGCGACGACAAGTGCCCGAACTCGCAGCCGGGTCAGACCATCGGTCCGGACGGTTGCCCGGTGCCGGTCTCCATCGACCTGAAGGGCGTCAACTTCGACTTCGACAAGTCGAACCTGCGTCCGGACGCCGTGGCGATCCTGAGCGAAGCCACCGAGATCCTGAAGCGTTACCCGGATCTGCGCGTTGAAGTTGCCGGTCACACCGACTCGAAGGGTACCGACGCCTACAACCAGAAGCTGTCGGAGCGTCGCGCCACCGCCGTGTACAACTACCTGACCAAGAACGGCGTTGACGCCGGTCGCCTGGTCGGCCCGATCGGCTACGGCGAGAGCCGTCCGATTGCTCCGAACACCAACCCGGATGGTTCGGACAACCCGGAAGGTCGCGCCAAGAACCGTCGTACCGAGCTGAACGTCCAGAACTAAGTTCTGACGCTCTGCAAGTAGGACACAGCAGGACCCGGCTTCGGCCGGGTCTTGTTGTTTCTGCGGCCCGGAATCCGGCTCTTCCTCCGCGATGACGACCGTTCGTCGGTATTTTTTTCGTAAAACCAATGAGTTGCCGTATTCATTGAAAGTGGCGCTTGAAAGATGACGCGGCATTGCTAAACTCGCCGCGTCACTTCCTTCCGTGGATGTCCCTCATGCTGCGCTCTGCATCGGCCGCCGTCCTGGCACTGGCCCTGGTTCCCGCCGCCCACGCTGCGGTCGATTGCTCGGTCAACACCAGCGCCTCGCCGCTGCCGCTGCCGGCCACGACCATCGCACCGGTGGCCGACGAGCTGTACATCCGTGGCAACCAGCTGGGCATGCCGGCTGGCGTGCTCAGCGGCAATTACGACCCGTCGCAGTCGCTGGACCAGGTGCTGCAGCGTCTGCGCATCGATGGCTGCCAGAACATCGCCAAGGCCATTCCGAGCGCGCCGGCGGTGAAGCCGAACGATCCGGCGGCCTACAAGCCGCAGACCGAGTTCGACAACACGCCGTGGCGCTTTGACATGAGCCAGAACGGCAAGCGCATGACCGCCGAAGAATTCGACGCCTGGATGAAGGCGCGTGGTGTGCGCGTGGTCAAGGCGCGTCCGGCTCCGGCCGCCACCCCGGCTGCGGCCGAAGCACCGGCTGAGACCAAGCCGGTCGACAAGAAGTAAGCGCCGCGGGGAGCAGAGGCTTGCGCACGCGCCGCCCACCTGCCGCCCCCGCCGCCCGCTCCCACGCACCGCGTGGGCGTGCGGTTCCGAATGTCTCCAGTGGCGTGCGCCATGGCCTGGCGCGCGTGCTGTCCAAGGCCGGCGTGTGCTCGCGCAGCGAGGCCGCGCGCTGGATCGCCGAAGGCCGTGTGCGGGTGTCCGGCCGCATCGTCCGCGATCCGGAGTTTCCGATTGGCCAGCCGGCGCCGCCGATCGAGCTCGACGGCCAGCCGCTGGCAGCGCCACAACGCCTGTACCTGATGCTCAACAAGCCGCGCGGGGTGGTGACCACCGTGCAGGATGAGCGCGGCCGCGACACCGTGTATCGCTGCTTTGATGGTGCCGGCCTGCCATGGATCGCACCGGTCGGGCGGTTGGACAAGGCCAGCGAAGGGCTGCTGCTGTTCAGCAATGATCCGCAGTGGGCTGCGCGCCTGACCGACCCGCAGAGTGGGCCGGACAAGACCTACCACGTGCAGGTGGATGGCATGCCCGATCACGCCACCCTGGAGGCACTGCAGGCGGGCGTGGAGGACGAAGGCGAGTTCCTCGCCGCCCAGTCCGTGCGCGTGCTGCGCAGCGGTGACAAGACCGCATGGCTGGAGGTGGTCCTCGACGAGGGCCGCAACCGCCATATCCGCCGCCTGTTGGCGGCCTTCGACCTGCAGGTGCTGCGCCTGGTCCGGGTTGCGATCGGTGGGCTGGTGCTCGGCGATCTCGGCAAGGGCCAATGGCGGGTTCTGGAGGTCAGCGACCAGCAGCGGCTGGGGGCCGCTGCACCGGGCTGACCATCGCCCGCGGCCGGCGGTTGCCGGCCACCGTTCCAGGCGTAGGGGCGCCTGGTTGTTGAATTTCCCGAACGGAGCCTGCCCATGTACCACCTGACCCTCAACCAAACCCTGCGCTGTGCAGGCCTGCTGCTGCCGATGGTGCTGCTGACCGCCTGTGGCGGCCACAAGAAGGTGGCCAAGGCGGAAACGCCGGCCGAGACCCCCGTGGTGGAAGTGAAGACCCCGGAGCTGGATGGCCGCGGCAGCTACCGCTTCCTGATGAGCGACGGCGACAGGAAGATGACCGCCGACGAGTTCGATGCCTGGATGAAGGCCAACGGCATCCGCGTTGCCAAGGGCAATGGCCAGGACGCCGCCGCCAAGCCGGTGGTGGTGGCCAGCAAGGATCAGCCCAAGGACAAGAAGAAAAAGAAATAAGGCCTGCGGGTGCCGACCCTGGTCGGCACGTCCTCAAGCCCCGGTGGGTGCCGACCCTGGTCGGCACGCTCTGCGTGTGGGATCAACCCTTGATCACGCCCAGCTCGACGCCGATGCGGGTGAAGGCATCGATCGCGCGGTCCAGGTGCTCGCGGCTGTGTGCCGCACTGATCTGGGTGCGGATGCGGGCCTGGCCCTTGGGCACTACCGGGAAGAAGAAGCCGATCGCATAGATGCCTTCTTCGAGCAGGCGCTCGGCGAACTTCTGTGCCAGTGGCGCGTCGTACAGCATCACCGGGCTGATCGGATGCACGCCCGGCTTCACGTCGAAGCCGGCGGCGGTCATCTTCTCGCGGAAGTAGGCGGTGTTCTCGGCCAGGGTGCCGCGCAGGTCGTCAGCGGCGGCCAGCATCTCGAACGCCTTGATGCCGGCGGCGACCACGTGCGGTGGCAGCGAATTGGAGAACAGGTACGGGCGCGAGCGCTGGCGCAGCAGTTCGATCACCTCGGCGCTGGCGCAGGTGAAGCCGCCCAGTGCACCGCCCATGGCCTTGCCCAGGGTGCCGGTGATGATGTCGATCTTCTCCAGTACGCCCTTGACCTCGGCCGAGCCACGGCCGGTGGCGCCGAGGAAGCCGGTGGCATGGCATTCGTCGATGTGCACCAGCGCGTTGTACTTCTTCGCCAGCGCGGTGATCTCGTCCAGCGGCGCGATGAAGCCGTCCATCGAGAACACGCCATCGGTGGTGATCAGCTTGGTCTTGCAGCCGGCGGCATCGGCGGCCTGCAGCTGGGCTTCCAGGTCGGCCATGTCACAGTTGGCGTAGCGGAAGCGCTTGGCCTTGCACAGGCGAACGCCATCGATGATGGACGCATGGTTCAGCGCGTCGGAGATGATCGCGTCGTTCTCGCCGAGCAGCGGCTCGAACAGGCCACCGTTGGCGTCGAAGCAGGCCGCATACAGGATGGTGTCCTGCTTGCCGAAGAAGTCGGCGATCTGCTTCTCCAGCTGCTTGTGCAGGTCCTGGGTGCCACAGATGAAGCGCACCGAGGCCATGCCGAAGCCGTGGGTATCCAATGCGTCCTTGGCGGCCTGGATCAGGTCCGGATGGTCGGCCAGGCCCAGGTAGTTGTTGGCACAGAAGTTCAGCACCTTGCGGCCGTCGTCGAGGGTGATCTCGGCCGACTGGGGGCTGGTGATGATCCGCTCGGACTTGAACAGGCCCTGGGCGCGGATGGCGTCCAGTTCCTCGGCGTAGTGGCGGGTCAGGGCGGAGGAGGCGTCGGTCATGGCGTGGGCACGGCTCAGCACGGGGAAACCGCCGATTCTACTTGGCAACGATGGCCATCGACCGGGCCGGGCGGGGCACCGCCATGGCCGGCACATGTTGCATCGCAATAGCAAACGGGTTAAAAATTCGTGAACCGCGCCTGTCTGGCGCCGGTTGCCCGCTCCCCCTTCCCGCCCCCGCCACCCTCGGAGACGCCCATGAAGCACGCCCGTGCCTGCCTCGCCATTGCCGCCGCCCTGACCCTCGCGCCGTTCGCCGCCAGCGCCCAGGACAACGAATCGCCCTACAGCTGGAATGTCACGGCGGTGTCGGACTACCTGTTCCGCGGCGTGTCGCAGACCGACGAAAAGCCGACCCTGCAGGCGGGCTTCACCTACACCTCGCCGGTCGGCCTGTACGCCGGTGTCTGGGGTTCGGGCGTGGACTTCGGACCGGGCGACCCGAACACCGAGATCGACTACCAGATCGGCTACGGCGTGGACGTCACCCCGCGCGTCAACTTCGACGTGCTGCTGAACCGCTACACCTACCTCGGCGCCAGCAGCCAGAACTACAACGAGCTGGTCACCACCACCACGCTGGACGAGACCTACAAGCTGATCGTGGCCTACACCAACGACCAGTGGAACAGCGGTACCGACGGCTGGTACTACGGCGTCGGTGGCCAGTGGGGCCTGCCGCAGGACTTCACGCTGAACGCCAATGTCGGCCGCAGCAGCTTCGAGAAGGGCCTGGCCAAGGACTACACCGACTGGAACGTCGGCGTCAGCCGCCAGTTCGGCCTGTTCAATGTCGGCCTGGGCTACTACGGCACCGACGGCAATGGCCGTGACAATTCCGGCAAGCTCGCACACAGCCGCGTACTGCTGACCGTGGCGGTCGGGAAATAACCCTTGCTTCGGTAGGTGCCAGGCTTGCCTGGCACGCTTTACGAAAAAGGCGCCCATCGGGCGCCTTTTTCAGTTTCAAGGTGTGCCGAGCAAGCTCGGCACCCACCCACCCACCCATCGCACGCGGCGATGAATCAATTCCAGCTGAGCACCACCTTGCCGGCCTTGCCTTGTTCCATCAGGTCGAAGCCCTTCTGGAAGTCGTCGATCGGCAGCTGGTGGGTCATCACCTTGCCGAGCGGGAAGCCGGACAGCACCAGCTGGGTCATCTTGTACCAGGTCTCGTACATCTTGCGGCCGTAGATGCCCTGCACGGTCAGGCCCTTGAAGATGATCTTGTCCCAGTCGCAGCCGGCGCCCTTGGGCATGATGCCGAGCATGGCGATCTTGCCGCCGTGGTACATGCAGTCGAGCATGTCGTTGAACGCACGCGGATTGCCGCTCATTTCCAGGCCCACGTCGAAGCCCTCCATGTGCAGCTCCTTCATCACGTCCTTCAGCGACTGGTTGGCGACGTTGACCACGCGCGTCGCGCCCATGTCGGCGGCCAGCTTCAGGCGGAAGTCGTTGACGTCGGTCACCACCACGTTGCGTGCACCTATGTGCTTGCAGATGCCGGCGGCGATGATGCCGATCGGGCCCGCGCCGGTGATCAGCACATCCTCACCGATCACGTTGAATTCCAGTGCGCAGTGCGCGGCGTTGCCGTACGGGTCGAAGAACGCGGCCAGTTCCGACGGGATCTGGTCGGGGATCGGCCACAGGTTGCTGGCCGGCATCACCATGTATTCGGCGAAGGCGCCGTTGACGTTGACGCCGATGCCGACGGTGTTCGGGCACAGGTGCGGGCGGCCGCCACGGCAGTTGCGGCAGTGGCCGCAGACAATGTGGCCTTCGGCCGAGACGCGCTGGCCGATTTCATAACCGGTCACCGCCGAGCCGAGCGCGGCGATGCGGCCGACGAACTCGTGGCCGATGGTCAGGCCCGGCTTGATGGTGCGCTGGCTCCACTCGTCCCACAGGTAGATGTGCAGGTCGGTACCGCAGATCGCGGTCTTCTCCAGCTTGATCAGCACCTCGTTCGGGCCCGGGGTCGGCACCGGAACCTCTTCCAGCCAGATGCCCTTGGCCGCTTCGCGCTTGACCAGGGCCTTCATCGTTTGCTGCGCCATCGGGGTGGAACTCGTCAGGGGGAAAGCGCGGATTATAGGACGCCGCGCGGATTTCCCATGTTGCGCTGCGGGTGCAGTGGCGGAACGAAAGGCGTGCGCCGGTGGGCGTTTCGAACGTACTGCGAACAGCGGCGCCGCTTCGCTCGCCGGGCATGGCTCGGCGCTACCGTCCGAGGCCAGGGGACTGTGGGGAGGCGAGAGGCCAGGCCGACGCAGGACCGTGAGCGCCATGGATGGCGCGACCGAGCCCCCATGGATGGGTTTACGGCGTGTCCTGCATCGGCCTGGCCTCTCGCCTCTGACCGATCGCAATGGAGACGCTGAACGGTGGAAGCACCTGATTGCATTACTTCCGGGGTTCGGGCCGGGGCAGGGCGGCGGGCTACAATCGAGGGTTCCACTACCAGGGGCCGCTCCATGCGCTCGAACCTGCTTGCATTCTCCATCGTCGCCAGCCTTGGGCTGGTCCAGGTCGCCCATGCCGCTGAAGGCATGTGGGTGCCGCAGCAGCTGCCGGAAATCGCCGGCCCGCTGCAGAAGGCCGGCCTGAAGCTGTCCCCGGAGCAGCTGTCCAACCTCACCGGCGACCCGATGGGCGCCGTGGTCGCGCTTGGCGGCTGCACCGCCAGCTTCGTTTCGCCGCAGGGCCTGGTGGTCACCAACCACCACTGTGCCTACGGTGCGATCCAGCTGAACTCGACCGCGCAGAAGAACCTGATCAAGGACGGCTTCAACGCCCCGAAGCACAGCGATGAGCTGAGTGCCGGTCCGAACGCCCGTGTCTACGTGCTCGACCAGATCACCGACGTCACCGCCCAGGCCAAGGCCGCCATCGCCGCTGCCGGCAACGATCCGCTGGCCCGCAGCCGCGCGCTGGACGCCTTCGACAAGGCCCAGGTCGCCGCCTGTGAAGCCGAGGAAGGCTTCCGCTGCCGCCTGTACACCTTCTCCGGCGGCAACACCTACCGCCTGTTCCGCAACATGGAAATCAAGGACGTGCGCCTGGTCTACGCGCCCCCGGGCAGCGTCGGCAAGTACGGCGGCGACGTCGACAACTGGATGTGGCCGCGCCACACCGGCGACTTCTCGTTCTACCGCGCCTACGTCGGCAAGGACGGCAAGCCGGCGGCGTTCTCGGCCGACAACGTGCCGTACCAGCCCAAGCACTTCCTGAAGTTCACCGATCAGCCGCTGGGCGCCGGCGACTTCGTGATGGTGGCCGGTTATCCGGGTCGCACCAACCGTTACGCGCTGGCCGGTGAGTTCAACGAAACCGCCAGCTGGACCTACCCGACCATCGCCAAGCACTACAATGCGGTGCTGAAGATGATCGACGAGGCCGGCAAGGCCGACGCCGACGTCAAGGTGAAGTACGCCGCCACCGCGGCCAGCATGAACAACGTGGCCAAGAACTATGCCGGCCAGCTGGAAGGCTTCAAGCGCATCGACGCCGCTGGCCAGAAGCAGGCTGAAGAAGCCGCCGTGCTGGCCTGGCTGAAGAAGCAGGGCGCCGCCGGCAAGCCGGCCCTGGCTGCACACGCGCAGCTGATCAAGCACCTGGACGCCAGCAAGGCGACCCGCGAGCGTGACCTGTTCGTCGGCCAGTTCAACAACACCTCGGCAATCAGCGCCGCCATCGGCCTGTACCGCCTGTCGATCGAGCGCACCAAGCCGGATGCCGAGCGTGAAGTCGGCTACCAGCAGCGCGACCTGCCGACCCTGGAAGGTGGCCTGAAGCAGATGGATCGCCGCTATGTGGCGAAGATGGACCAGCAGCTGCAGACCTACTGGCTGGACCAGTACGTCGCCCTGCCGGCCGCGCAGCGCAACAACGACGTGCTGAACACCTGGCTGGGCGGCAGCGATGCCAACGCAGTGAAGGCGCTGGTGGGCAAGCTGTCGGGCACTGAGCTGGGCAGCCTGGACGCGCGCCTGAAGTGGTTCAAGGCCGACCGCGCCGCGTTCGAAGCCAGCACCGATCCGGCCATCCAGTACGCGGTGGCGATCATGCCGTCACTGCTGAAGCAGGAAGAGCAGAAGAAGATCCGCGAAGGCGAGTCGCTGACCGCGCGCCCGCTGTACCTGCAGGCACTGGCCGACTACAAGAAGAGCCAGGGCGAATTCGTCTACCCGGATGCCAACCTGTCGCTGCGCATCACCTTCGGCAACGTGATGGGCTATGCGCCCAAGGATGGAGTGGCCTACACCCCGTTCACCACGCTGGAAGGCATTGTCGCCAAGGACACCGGCGTGGATCCGTTCGATGCGCCCAAGGCACTGCTCGACGCGGTCAAAGCCAAGCGCTACGGCGGCCTGGAAGACAAGCGCGTCGGCTCGGTGCCGGTGAACTTCCTGTCCAACCTGGACATCACCGGTGGCAACTCCGGCTCGCCGGTGCTGGATGCGAACGGCAAGCTGGTCGGCCTGGCCTTCGACGGCAACTGGGAATCGGTCAGCTCCAACTGGGTGTTCGATCCGGTGATGACCCGCATGATCGCGGTCGACAGCCGCTACATGCAGTGGATCATGCAGGAAGTGGCACCGGCACCGGAGCTGCTGAAGGAACTGAACCTGGCGAAGTAACCAGGTTGCGGCAGTGCCGGCCGCTGGCCGGCAAATCCCGAAACCCCGCGACCCACGTCGCGGGGTTTTTTCATGCCCGGCCCGGTGCGCCGAACGGGTATCATCCGTATTCCGCGTACTTCACAGGATGTGAACGAAACGCGGGAACCTCCTCCCCCCAGGACCCCTTGCACGCATGCGCATCCTGCTTGCCCGCCACGGCGAAACGCCGTGGAACGCCGAAGGCCGCTACCAGGGCCAGATCGACATCCCGCTTTCGCCGATCGGTGAAGCCCAGGCCCAGGCACTGGGTGCCCGCCTGGCCTCGGTGGACATCACCCGTGCCGTCGCCTCGCCGCTGTCGCGCGCGCAGCGCACCGCGCAGCTGGCGCTTGGCGCTGCCCGCGCCGACATGCTGCTGACCGAGCCGGAGCTGCAGGAAATCGCCCACGGCGAATGGGAAGGGCTGCTGGCCAGCGAGATCCACGAAAAGGATCCGTCGCGCCTGCAGGCCTGGCGCGAGGAGCCGGATACCGTGCTGATGCCGGGCGGTGAATCGCTGCGGCTGGTGCTGGAACGCAGCTGGCGTGGCCTGGCCCGCGCCACCGAAGGCCTCGGCGAGCACGACACCCTGCTGGTGGTCGCCCATGACGCAGTCAACCGCGTGATCCTGTGCAAGGTGCTGGGCCTGCCGATCTCCCGCCTGTGGACCTTCCGCCAGGCCCCGACCACGCTCAACCTGCTTGAAGGCGCCGACCTGGACAGCCTGGAAGTGGTGCGCCTGAACGATTGCGCCCATCACACGCCGTTCTTCGGCGAAGCCAAGCACCGCGCCCTCTGATCCACCCTTTCGCATCAACTGCTTCTGCTGGAACTGCTGCCGTGACGAACACCCCGACCACCCTGGCCGACTGGCTGGACTACATTGAACGCCAGCACCCGGCGAGCATCGACATGGGCCTGGAGCGCGTGCGCGCCGTGGCCACGGCGATGGGGCTGGGCGCGCCGGCCAAGCGCACCATCGTGGTCGGTGGCACCAATGGCAAGGGTTCCACCGTGGCCTTCATCGAAGCCATCGCGCGTGCCGCCGGCTGGAAGGTCGGCGCGTACACCTCGCCGCACCTGCTGCGCTACAACGAGCGCGTGCGCATCGACGGCCAGGACGTGGACGATGCGGCGCTGGTCGCCGCGTTCAACGCCATTGAAGCGGCGCGCGGCGACATCACGCTGACCTATTTCGAGTACGGCACGCTGGCTGCACTGTGGCTGTTCGCCGCTGCCGGGCTGGATCTGGCGGTGCTGGAAGTGGGCCTGGGTGGCCGTCTCGATGCGGTCAACATCGTCGACGCCGACGTCGCGGTGATCACCACCGTGGACATCGACCATGCCGAGTGGCTGGGCGAGGATCGCGAAGCGATCGGCGCCGAGAAGGCCGGCATCATCCGCGGCTGGAAGCCGGTGATCCTGGGCGAGACCGACCCGCCGTCGAGCGTGCTCGCACGTGCCTATCTGGTAGGTGCCAATGCGATCCGCGGCGGCAGCGACTACTTCTACGAACCGATCGATGCCCAGCGCTGGCGCTGGCGTGATGTCGGCATGCGCATGGAACTGCCGACCCCGGCCCTGGCCGGCCCGATCCAGCTGGCCAACGCTGGCGCCGCCATCGCCGCGCTGCGTGCGCTGGACAAGCCGGTGCCGCGTGCGGCCTGGGCCGCCGGTATCGCTGCGGCACGCATCGCGGGCCGGATGCAGGCCTTCGAGCGGAATGGCGTGCAGATCCGGGTCGATGTCGGCCACAACCCGCAGGCCGCGGGCCAGCTGGCGCGCGCATTGAAGGCCGAAGTGGTGCCCGGGCGCACCCTGGCGGTGTACGCCGCGCTGCAGGACAAGGACGCGGTGGGCGTGGTGCAGGCCCTGCAGGACGTGGTGGGCGAGTGGACCCTGGCCGGGCTGGATGGCCCGCGTGGGCAGGATGCTGCCCAGCTGCAGGCACGCCTGGCCGGTACCGTGGCCGCCACGGCAGCACTGGCCGGCAGCGTCGAGCAGGCGCTGGCACAGGTGCTGGCGCAGGCCGGACGTGGCGACCGCGTGCTGGTGTTCGGCTCCTTCCATACCGCTGCGGCCACCCTGCACTGGTTGAACAGCGACGCCTGATCTGCGTTCAGCCAACGCCGACGCCGTCCGGTCCGGCACCCGTATAATCAATGGCAACCCCCGGACAGTTGCCTGCCTCACGTGGATACGCCTCTGAAACAGCGTCTGATTGGTGCCATCGTGCTGGTGGCGCTGGCCGTGATTTTCCTGCCGATGCTGGTCAAGGGACCGGCACCTGACAGTGGTGTCGCCAATGTTCCCATCGCCGCGCCCAATGCGCCGGCCGATGGCCAGTTCGAAACCCGCGAGCTGCCGCTGGTCGCTCCGGCAGGCGGCGCCACCGGGCTGCAGACCGGCCAGGCCAGGCCGGTGCAGGAGGCTGCAACGCCTGCCTCACCGCCGACCGTGGACTCCTCGCCGGCGGTTGCCGCCGGCAACTATGCGGTTACCTTCGGCGCCTACGGCAGCAAGGCCGACGCCGATGCGGTGATTGCCTACCTGAAGCGCTCGCAGCTGCCGGGCTTCGCAGAGGCGGCCACCATCAACGGCCGCCAGGCGTGGCGCGTGCGCGTCGGGCCGTATGCGGACCGCGCCCAGGCCGAGGCCGCGCGCCTGCAGGCGGTGAAGATCCGCGCCGACGTGAAGGCCGAAGTCATTGCCCTGGATGCGCCTGCGGCCAACAGTGCCGCGGTCGCCGCGACCCCGGCCCCGGCTGCACCGAGCGTCAGCACACCGGCCGCAGCCACTGCACCGTCGGCCAATGGCAACCCGGTGCGCAGCGAAAGCCTGCCGCCGAGCACGCCGACCGCCACCACGACTCCGGCAGCCAAGCCGGAACCGCCGAAGCCGGCGCTGAAGCCGGAGGTGGCGAAGCCGGAAGCCAAACCCGAGCCGAAGCCCGAGGCGACGGCCAGCAAGCCGGCAACAGCCCCGGCCACACCGGCGGCACCTGCTGCCAGCGGCGTCGGCTTTGCCGTGCAGCTGGGTGCGTTCGGCCAGGCCAACGATGCCAATGCGCTGCGCGACAAGGTCCGCGCCGCCGGCTTCAGTGCCTTCGTCGAGCAGGTGCGCACCGAAAAGGGAACCCTGCACCGCGTCCGCGTCGGACCGGTGGCCAACCGCGCCGATGCCGAGCAGCTGAAGGCGCAGGTCGCCGCCAAGGTGGGTGTGGCGGGCATGGTCCGACCGCACCCATGACCGCGCGCGTCACCCGCTGCAGCCACCGGCAGGAGCGGGCGGCGTGATCGATATCGTGCTGGGCGTGCTGATCGGCGCCTCCGTACTGTTCGGTTTCATCCGCGGCTTTGTCGGCACGGTGGTCGCGCTGGTGTCATGGTTGCTGGCCGGCTGGATGGCCTTCACCTTCGGCAATCAAGCCTCGCACTGGTGGGCGGCCCCCCAGGCACCGGGTACTGGCCACTATCTGGCCGGATACCTGGGCGTGTTCATTGTGACCGTCGTGGTGGTGGGGCTGATCGGCCTGCTGCTGAAGGCCGCCATCAAGCTGACCCTGCTCGGCGGCGTCGACCGCCTGCTCGGCGGTACCCTGGGCCTGGTCCGCGGGCTGTTCCTGGCCAGCGTCCTGTTGCTGCTGGCCGGTTTCACGGCGCTGCCGGGCGAACCGGCCTGGCAGCAGTCACAGCTGCGGCCCGTGCTGCAGCCCGCCGTGGCCTGGATGCAGGCCCAGCTGCCGCAACTGGACGAACTGTTGCCGCAGGCCCTGCCACTGGACGGCCTGTTGCCGGCGCAGCTGCCCTTGCCCCTGGCCGAGAATGCCCCATCTACACCGCAGGTGTTGGGCAAGCCGACGGCGACAGGCGATAATGGTGTCCTCAACACGGTAGTGGCGGGTGGCGGATGGCCGCAGCCCGTGGACGTGGAGCGGGAGCCCAGGCAGGCCCCCACACTGCCCAGCAACATCGAGCCGGCGCCTGCGCGTCCGGCGCGGCCCGCGCCTGCTGCGGGCGCCCCCCCAGGCCAGGTACGGCCACCTTCCCTGTAACTGGGCACAGCCCAGCGGAGACCTCGCACCATGTGTGGCATCGTCGGAATCGTCGGCAACCAGAACGTCGCCGGGCAGTTGTATGACGGCTTGACCGTCCTCCAGCACCGTGGCCAGGACGCGGCGGGTATCGCCACCGCCAGCGGCAGCCGCCTGCGCGTGCAGAAGGCCACCGGCCTGGTCCGCGATGTGTTCGATGCGCGCACCATGTCGACCCTGGAAGGCAGCGTCGGCATTGCGCACGTGCGCTACCCGACCGCAGGTTCGGAAGGCATGGACGAGGCACAGCCGTTCTACGTCAACTCGCCCTACGGCATCGCGCTGGCCCACAACGGCAACCTGATCAATACCGAAGCGCTGCGCCAGCAGGTGTTCGAGCAGGACCGCCGCAACGTCAACACCGATTCGGACAGCGAAGTGCTGCTGAACGTGTTTGCGTTCGAACTGGACGCACAGCGCCAGCTCAGCCCGGAAGCCGCGATCCGCGCGGTCGCCGGCGTGCACCGCCGCTGCAAGGGCGGCTACGCGGTGGTCAGCGTAGTGCTCGGCCTGGGCCTGGTCGCCTTCCGCGACCCGCATGGCATCCGCCCGCTGGTGCTGGGCAAGCGCAGCCACGCCGAGGGCGATGAGTACATCGTCGCCTCCGAGTCGGCGGCGCTGGACGTGCTGGGCTTCCAGCGCGTGCGTGACGTGCAGCCGGGCGAAGCGCTGGTGATCACCGCGCGCGGCGAGCTGTTCTCGGAGATCTGTGCCGAGCCGGCCGAGCACACCCCGTGCATCTTCGAGTACGTGTATTTCGCGCGTCCGGATTCGATGATCGACAACGTCTCGGTGCACAAGGCGCGCATGCGCATGGGCATCAAGCTGGGCGAGAAGATCCTGCGCCTGCGCCCGGACCACGACATCGACACCATCATCCCGATCCCGGACACCTCGCGCGATGCCGCGCTGGAGATCTCCAACGTGCTCGGGGTGAAGTACCGAGAAGGCTTCATCAAGAACCGCTACATCGGCCGTACCTTCATCATGCCGGGGCAGGGCGAGCGGGTGAAGTCGGTGCGCCGCAAGCTCAACCCGATCCACCTGGAGTTCCGCAACCGCGTGGTGCTGCTGGTGGACGACTCGATCGTGCGCGGCACCACCAGCCAGCAGATCGTGCAGATGGCCCGCGATGCGGGTGCACGCAAGGTCTACCTGGCCAGCGCGGCACCGCCGGTGCGCTTCCCGAACATCTACGGCATCGACATGCCGGCCGCCGAAGAACTGGTGGCGCACAACCGCACGGTGGAAGAAATCGAAGCCCACCTGGGCTGTGACTGGCTGATCTACCAGGATCTGGAAGACATGGAAGCGGCGGTGAGCGAAGGCAACCCGGCGCTGCGCAACTTCGATTCGTCCTGCTTCAACGGTCATTACCCGACCGGTATCGAACCGGGCTATTTCGAGCGCATCCAGCAGCTGCGTTCGGACGACGCCAAGCACAAGCGCCGCGCCTGAGGTCCAGGCGTGATGGACGTGCCCGACGTTGGAGGCGACCTGCTGCGCGCCGCGCAGCGGTGCCTGGCCGAAGCCGATCCGCTGCGCAAGGTCGCGCTGACCCAGGCCTACGCCGCCGCGTTCCGTGCCGGCCGACTGAAGGTGGCCGCTGATGCACCGCCGCCGGAGCCGATCCGCATGCCGGGTCGGCCGGCGCAGTTGGTGCTGGTGCATCCGCGCGAAGTGCCGCGGCGCGGACTGGGTGGCGTGGAAGGGCGGGCCGCCTTCATCCATGCCATCGCCCATATCGAACTCAACGCGATCGACCTGGCCTGGGATGCGGTGTATCGCTTCCGTGGTCTGCCACCGGCGTTCCACGCCGACTGGGTCAGTTGTGCCGACGACGAATCGCGGCACTTCATGCTGCTGCGTGGGCGCCTGCAGGTGCACGGTCATGACTACGCTGACTTCCCCGCGCACAACGGCCTGTGGGAAATGTGCGAAAAGACCGCGCATGACGGCCTGGCACGGATGGCGCTGGTGCCGCGCGTGCTGGAAGCGCGCGGCCTGGACGTGACCCCGGGCATGATCGAAAAGCTGCGTAATGTCGGCGATGGCGAAACCGCCGATGTGCTGGAAGTGATCCTGCGCGAGGAAGTCGCGCATGTCGCAGCCGGATCGCGCTGGTATCGCTGGTACTGCGACCGCGCCGGTGTCGAGCCGCGCGCGCGTTTCAAGGAACTGCTGCTGGAGTACGCCGGCGGTTACCTGCATGGGCCGTTCAACATCGAAGCACGCCTGCTGGCCGGCTTCGATGCCGACGAACTCGCCAACCTGGTCGAGCAGGCCGGCTGAGAAAAAGGGGACGGAGGGAATTAAGTCGCTTATGGCACAAGCGACTTAATTCCCTCCGTCCCCTTTTTCATGCGTTCGGCAGCACCACGCGCTTGCCATCCACGGTCGGCCGGTTGATGTAGAACAGGCCCGGCCCCGGTCGATACGGCAGCTCGCTGACGCCGGCGTCGGCGGCGTAGGTCAGTGCGGTATCGCCCAGGGCATCGAAATTCCAGTGTGCCGACTGCATCAAGTAGCGACGGCGCAGCAGCGCTTCCTGGGGCTGGGTCAGTGCCTGCCCGGCCACCAGGCGACGCGCGATCGGCTGCAGGGCGGAGGGAAGTTCCCAGCCCTGGACCGCGGCGGCCTGCGCACGCCAATGCACGCCGGCATCGATCGCATGCTGCTGCATCACCTGCAGGGCGATCAGCTGGTAGCGCCAGTCGATGCGCCTGCGCAGCACCACTGCGGCGGTGACGTACAGCACGGGTGACAACAGCACGCTGCGGCTGCCGGCCCGGCGCTGCTGCTGCCATTGGTGCCAGACATCCACCCAGATTTCCCTGTCGCCGACGCCCAGCTGCTGCCGCCAGCGTTCGGCATCGGCCTGCGTTTCAGCGTACGCGGTGGTGGCCTGCAGCATCGCCAGCGGCGGTATCTGGTAGTCAGCAACAGCGGGGCGACGCAGCTGCTGCCGCCGTGGCCGGCTGAGCAGCTTGGGGCCTTCCTCAAGCTGGTTGTAACCGCCACCGATGTTGGCATGCACCCCGGGCAGGGCGATCTCGGTGAACGGCGGCGCGACGCTGGTCAGCGGGTAATGCTGGCGATGTTCGTCGCGCGCGGTGAGCTGCACGACGTGCGCGGCGATGCCACTGTGCAGAGCGAGGCGTGGCTGTTCATCGGCGCGGCCGCCACTGACCGCAACCACGGTGTCGAACAGGCCGATGAAGCGCACGACCGGCACCGCGGGGGCGAAGTCGGCGGCACAGGCCAGGCCCGCCCCCTGCAGCAGCTGGCGCCAGCGTGAACCGTCCCAGCCCTGCAGCTGGTTGGCGATATCACGTGCCGCGGCGGCGCCTCGCGAAAAGCCGAACAGATCCAGCTGCACGCGGCGCAGCGGCTGTCGCCAGCGCGCGGCCAGCCCGGCAAGCGCAGCCGGCAGCAGCACCTGCAGCGCGCGCTGCACCTTCGCACGCACGCCGCTGGCACCGATGCCGAAGGCCAGTCCGATCAGATCGTCGTCGGCATCATCGCGGGTGCCGACCCCTTCCACATAGATCGACAGCGAGGGCGTGGCCACGGCATCGCGGCGACTGTCCGGATACAGCTGCTGCAGCCGGGCGATGTTGGTCTCACCATTGTCGTAGCTGCTGGTCAGCCGGCTCTGGTAGGTCGAGTCATCATCCGCGCGCAGCTGCACCGGGCGTGGATGCGGCTGCTGCGGGCGACCGCGCGCCAGGTTACGGGCGTTGTTGCGGGTGCCATCGAAGAACAGGCCGATCCGCAGCAAGCCGACATCTTCGTCCGTGTCCTGCGATCGTGCCATGTGCATTCCTCGTCTTGGCCGCGTCAAAGTAGCGCGAAAAACGTGTATTTGCGATGTGTAGTGACGCTTTTGACCTGACTGAACGCAGATGCGGTTGATCACAATTCCTGATTTTCATTCGCATCAACTATTGAATTCACACCACCCGCGCAGGCCATATGGCCAGACCCGGCAAACCCGGGCGTGCTGCATCAACGCTGTTCACATCATTCAAGGAGCGACGCAATGTTGTCCAGATCGATTGGCAAAGCGGCAGGTGGCCTGGTGTTGGGTTTGTCGGTGGCAGCGGCCGCGCATGCGGCACCGTTGTTCGAGCCGGTGACGGTCATCAGCCGCGCATCGGCAAACAGTGAGCCCGCGCTGGGCAAGCTGCTGGCCACCCCGTCCACTGCGACGGTGCAGGAAGTACGTGTCGACGCAGCGGCCACTGCGCAGCCGCAACTGGAGTTCGAGCTGCTTGGCCAGCGCGTGCAGGCCGTGCGCAGCAAGCTCGAGGCGCTGCCCGATGGTGGCAGCATCTGGTACGGCCAGTTCCGCTCGCCTTCGGACAAGCTGACCGCGGCGACCTCCAACGGACAGGACGATCCCGGCAACTCGCTGATCCTGGTGCGCTCGGGCAACACCATCACCGGTTCCATCCGCAAGGACGGCAAGCTGTACCGGCTGCGTCCGCTGGGCAATCGCCATGTGCTGGTGGAAGTGGATGAGTCGCGGATGCCGGCCGACCATCCGGCTGACTACAACCAGCTGCCGAAGATCCCGATGGGCGACAACGATCGCATCGGCATCGCACAGGCCTCGTCCGGCACCCCCGCGACCATCCGTGTGCTGGTGGTGGCGACCAATGCCGCGGTGGCGGCCTACGGCGGCAACATGCAGTCGCTGGTGCAGCTGGCGGTGGCCGAGTCCAACCAGGGCTACGTCAACAGCAACGTCGGCATCACCATGCAGCTGGCCGGTTACGAGACCACCAGCTACACCGAGTCGGGCAGCTTCGATACCGACCTGGCGCGTTTCCGTGGCACCAGCGATGGCTACATGGACAGCATCCATACCAGTCGCAACTCCACCGCCGCCGATGTGGGCGTGCTGCTGATCAACAACACCGCCTACTGCGGCCTGGCCTCGGGTATCGGCTCGACGGCATCGACCGCGTTCGCGGCGGTGTACTGGGATTGCGCGACCGGCTACTACTCGTTCGCACACGAGATCGGTCACCTGCAGAGCGCGCGGCATGACATCGCCACCGATTCGAGCACCTCGCCCTATGCCTATGGCCATGGCTATCGCTATGAGCCGTCGACGGGTACCGGCTGGCGCACGATCATGGCCTACAACTGCACCCGCAGCTGCCCGCGCCTGAACTACTGGTCCAACCCCAACATCAGCTACAACGGCATCCCGATGGGCAATGCCAGCACCGCCGACAACCAGCGCGTGCTGGTCAACACCAAGGCCACCATCGCAGCCTTCCGCTGAGTCCAGGCGCCGACCAGGGTCGGCGTCTACCCGGGCGCGTGTACCTGCTCCGGTAGATGCCAACCTTGGTTGGCAACCTGCGATCCATCAGCCGCGCGCCAGGGTATCCAGCGACCAGCCGTCGGCATCCACCCGCAGCACCGAACCCTGTTCGTACCAGTCACCCAGAACGATGCGGGTACAGCCGCGTCCACCGGCCTGCAGCGTGTGGATTGCCGGGCGATGGGTATGGCCATGGATCAGGGTGTCCACCCCGTGGCGGACGAAGGTGGCCTCGACTTCGGCAGGGGCCACGTCGGTCACTGACTCGAACTGCGCACGGTCGTCCTGCTTCATCTCGGACTGGCGCGCCTGGCTGGCGTCGCGGGCCTTCTGTGCGAAAGCGATGCGTGCCGCCAGCGGCTGTGACAGGAACTGCGCCTGAAAGGCCGGGTCGCGCGTCTGTGCACGGAACTGCTGGTAGGGGATGTCATCGGTGCACAGCAGGTCACCGTGCTGCAGCAGCACCGGGCGGCCGTACAGTTCGATCATGCACGGGTCGGGCAGGATGCGCAGGCCGGCACGGCGTGCGTAGTCCTCGCCGAGCAGGAAATCACGGTTGCCGCGGATGAAGTACACCGGCACGCCGCTGTCGGACAGCACCTTCAGCGCATCGGCCACCGCGTCGGCGGCAGGCGAGGGCGTGTCATCGCCGATCCAGGCTTCGAACAGGTCGCCGAGGATGTACAGCGCATCGGCGCCGGGCGCCTGCTCGCGCAGGAAGCGCAGGAACAGGTCGGTGATTTCCGGACGGCTGGGGTCCAGGTGCAGGTCGGAAATGAACAGCGTGGTCATGGCTGCATTCTAGGCCATCCACGATGACGGTAGCGCCGCGCCATGCCCGGCGGCGGCCGTCACACCGGCAGCGGAAGCCAGGCCAGGCTGGCCGACGCCAGAAGCACCGCGATGCCCGTCGCGGCCAGCACGTCGCTGGGGTAATGCAGGCCGAGCACCACCCGCGACAGCGCAACGCCAGCGGTGAACGGCACCAGCAGCGGCGCCAGCCACGGGTAGTAGGCCAGCGCGACGATGGTGAACGACACCGCGTGCAGGGTGTGGCCGGAGGGGAAGCTGAACTCGTCCAGCGGTGCCACCCAGGCGCGGATGCGCAGGTCGGCCGCATACGGGCGCGGGCGCCGGGTCCAGCGCTTGAGGCCCTTGTACAGCAGCAGCGCGGCCAGCCCGGTGGCCGCCATGTGCACCGAGGCGCGCAGGCCGTCGAAGCCATCCAGCAGCACCAGCGCGCCCATCAGCACGTACCAGAACACGCCATCGCCGAGCCGGCTGATGACCGAGAACAGGCGACGCACGCGGCGACGCCGGCAGTAGTGGTTGGCGCGCCTGCACAGGCGCGCTTCGCGGTCGGCCAGCAGTTCAAGCCGCGTGGTGCGCATGGCCGCTCCTCCGCGAGTGGGCCAGTTCGGCCAGCAGCGCATCGAATTCCGCGACCACCTGCTGTGGATGCAGGCGCTTCATCGCGCGCGCGGCTGTGCTGCCCAGCATCTGGCGTTGTGCATCATCGGCCGCCAGCCGCACGGCGGCCTCGATGAACTGCTCATCATTGTCCACTGCCGCGCCATTCTCGCCGTTGCGCAGGTACTCGCGCGCGGCGCCATAATCGAAGGCCACGGTGGCTACACCACTGGCCATGCTTTCCAGAGTCACGTTGCCGAAGGTCTCGCTGCGGCTGGGGAACAGGAACAGGTCACCGCTGGCGAAATGCCGTGCAAGCGCTTCGCCACGCTGGATGCCGCAGAAGATGAAGTCAGGATTTTCGTGCGCCAGCTTTTCGCGTGCAGGACCATCGCCCACCCACACGAAGCGAGCCTTCGGGCGGATCTGCTGCAGCTTGCGGAACGCTTTTACAGCCAGGCCAAGGTTTTTTTCCGCGGCGATGCGGCCCACGTAGATCGCCACCAGGCCGTTGCCGTCCACGCCCCATTCCTCGCGCAGTGCCGGGTCGCGCCTGCCTGGATCGAACTGCTGGCTGTCGACCGCGCGCGCCAGCAGGCGCACGCGCTCGAAACCCTGTTCGCCAAGGAACTGCTGAAGCTCGCGGGTGGGCACCAGGGTGGCATCGGCCTGATTGTGGAAGCGACGCATCCAGCGCATCGCGGCGGCCTGCAGCCAGGCCACGCCGTAGTCGGGCAGGTACTCGTCGAAGCGCGTGTGGAAGCCACTGGCGACCGGGATGCCGAGACGGCGTGCGGTGCGCAGTGCAGACCAGCCCAGCGGGCCCTCGGTGGCGACGTAGACGGCGTCTGGACGCTGTTGCTGCCAATGGCGGCCCAGCCGGATCGGCGCCGGCAGGCCGAAGCGCAGGCCGGGGTAGCGGGGCAGCGCGGCGCCCGGCACCAGCAGGGTGCCCGGTGCCGAGTCCAGTGCTTCGCTGGCCTGGCGTGGCCGGACCAGGTCGATTTCATGCCCGGAATCACGCAGTCCCTGCTCCAGGCCCTGCACGGTGAGGGCAACGCCGTTCACTTCCGGCGGATAGGTCTCGGTGACGATGGCATAGCGCATGGCGGGCCTCCGGGTTTCCGGCATGCTCGGCCATGGCGATGTAGTGGACATGACGGCTTTGCGACCGCCAGATGACGCCGGTGCCGGCTCCCGTGGGCAAGAAAAAACCACGGCCCCGAGGGGCCGTGGTTCCTGTTGCAGATGACAGCGCGATGGATCAGAAGCGCTGCTGATACTTCATGTACATGAAGCGTCCGATGTCGTAGCCACCGTAGTAGGAGAACGACGAGTTCGGCTTGCTGTACATCACCGGGGCTTCCTTGCCGAACACGTTGTTGGCGCCCACCGACACGGTGGCGTCCCACGGCAGGTTGTAGCGGAACTGCACATCGTGGAAGGTCACTGCACCGCGCTCGTTGTAGGCGGTCGGCGCCTTCAGCCACGGCGCCAGGAAGGTCGGATCGGAGCATTCGTCCGGATACAGGCTGGCATTGGCGCAGCGCTCCTTCACGCCGGAGTAGTAGCGCGCCGTCCAGCTGACGCCGAAGTCGCCCACATCCCAGCCCAGCACCAGGTTCGAGCGCACGCGGAAGGCGAGGCTGGTGGCGGTGCCGATGGTGTTGGCAACGCCGTTGATCGGCGTGATCGCATCGCGGACATCGTTGGTGGATCGATAGACGTTCTTGCTTACATAGGTACTGGTCCAGCCTGCGCTCAGCTTGCCGTAGCCGGTGTCGACGCGGTAGCTGACATCCAGGTCGTAACCTTCGGTCTCGGCGAAGCCGGCGTTGCGGTTGCCGAACTTCAGGCCGGTGACGATGCCGTTGGACGGGTCGCGGGTGAAGCGGCTGCAGCGTGCTTCGATGCCCTGCTCGTAGCAATCCTTCAGGATCTGGTTCGGGCTGTCACCGACGATGGTGTTGTCGATGCGGATCTTCCACCAGTCCAGCGCGACGTTGAAGTTGCTGATGAAGGTCGGGCTCCACACCAGGCCCAGCGTCTTGCTGGTGGAGGTTTCCGGAACCAGCAGCGGATTGGAACCGGACACGAACGGCGTCGGGGTTGCATCCTGCGCCGTGGTCACCGGGACATTGCCCTGCTTCAGCTGGCGGAAGTTGGCGGCATCAGCGATGTCACGTGCGCAGCGCGAGCGGACTTCAGCACTGCCCTTGGCCGAGCCGAACACGGTGTCGCACGGGTCGCTGAACTGCGCGAAGGTTTCCGAACCGCCACCGTACAGGTCGTTGATGGTCGGGGCGCGGAAGCCTTCGGCCCAGGTACCACGGACCAACAGCTGGTCTATCGGCTTCCACTTGAAGCCGAACTTGCTGTTGAGGGTATTGCCGAAGGTGTTGTACTTGGAGAAGCGGGTGGCGGCATTGAAGCTCAGTTCGCGCGCGCCGGGCAGGTCGGCCAGCACCGGTACGTTGAGCTCCAGGTAGGCTTCCTTCACGTTGTAGCTGCCACCGGTCGGGCCGGCGGCCAGGTTGGTGGTGGCGCCGGTCTGGGCCAGGGCATCGGGGGTGTAGCGCCCGTCTTCCTTGCGGCTTTCCACGCCGAAGGCAAAGCCCAGGTCGCCGGCCGGCAGTGTCATGATGCTGCCGGACAGGTTGGCGAAGGCGTTCTTGGTGGTGGTCCGGCCGGTGGTCCGCTCCGCCGGGAACAGCCAGGCCATCAGTTCTTCATTGCCGGTCAGCCCGTTCGGATCGTTCCTGCCGTAGGGCACCAGCGGATTCCACGGCTTGCAGCCGTCGATCACCGCACCCGGGCGGCCGCACATCACCTTGCCGGTGGCCGGATCCAGGAACGACGGACCCACGGCGTCACGCACGCGCTTCTTGTGCAGGTTGCCGGTAGCGGTGGCGGTCAGCTCGTTGCGGTTGTACTGGTAGCCCACGTCCCAGTCGAAGTAGCGCTGGCCGATCTCGAAGGTGCCATCCAGCGAAACGACCGCACGGTAGGTCTTCAGTTCGCTGGTGCTTACACGCGGAATTTCCCAGGTACGGCGGTTCCACGCGATGTCGGTCGGCCGGGCATAACCGTGCTGGTTGCCGAACGGATTGAAATAGCTGTCCTTGGACATCAGGCCGGTGGCGGTCGGGTCACCCGAGATCGACACCGAGCTGGACTGCAGTGGGTAGCCTGCGATCTGGCGCTCGGCCGAACGCTTGTTGTAGCCGAATTCGGTGCGCAGGTTGACCTGGTCGGTGATCTTGAAGCGGCCGTCGAAGTACACCGAATCACGCTTGAGCGGATACATCACGTGCATCTGCTCGTTGGCGTTGCTGACGTCGCCGGTGAACGGCGTCGCGTCGGTCAGGTGGTAGTTGGCCGGGTTGGTCGGGTCAGCGCCGCGGTTGAGCGAGTAGCCGCAACCCTGGCTGGTGTTGGTGCAGCCAGGGCCACCCTTCAGACCGGTGAACTGGCCCCACTGGCTCAGCGTGGTCCAGTTGGAGGGATCGTTCGGGTGGCGGTCGCTCACGCCGTACTTGCTGAACCAGCGGTCCTTGGCCCAGACGCTCTTTTCCTCGGAGTGTTCCAGTGCCAGGGTCAACGACACACGGTCATTGCTCCAGCCGCCGACCACGTCGAAGCGGTCACGGGCGCCATCGCCTTCGCTGTACTGGCCGTGGTAGACATTGGCGGTCACGCCGTTGACGTTGGAACGGGTGATGATGTTGATCACGCCGGCCATCGCGTCGGAACCGTAGATGGCCGAAGCGCCATCCTTCAGCACTTCGATGCGCTCCACTGCCGACACCGGCAGCGACGACACGTCCTGGTAGCCGGAGGTGCTGATGCCCAGGCGCTTGCCGTTGACCAGCACCAGCGTGCGCTGTGCGCCCAGGTTGCGCATGTCGATGTAGGTGCCGCCGGTGTTCTCGCCCGCGCTCAGCGCGTTGGCGCGGCTGATGGCCGGGCTGCCCATCGCGGTGACGTTCTGCAGGATGTCGGCCACCGAGCTGAAGCCCTGGCGCTCGATCTCGACGCGGGTCAGCGCCAGCACCGGCTGGGCGGTTTCCACATCGACCTGGCGGATGCGCGAACCGGTGATCTCGATGCGATCCAGATTGGTCGGCGAGGCGCTGCCGGCATCCTGGGCGAACGCCGGCACGACGGCCAGGGCGGTGGTCGTCACCAGGGCGTGGGCAATCGCCTTGCCCAACACGGTACGTGAAGTCATTACGTTCTCTCTCTCTCAAAGACGTACGGAGATACCCAAGGAAGGCATCCAATGGCCCAGCCGAACTGCGCCGGTGCTCCGATACTAGTCTCGATAGTTAAGAGGTTGTAAAGGGTCTATGTCGAAATATTTCCTCCCATGTCATCGGTGTGATGGATATGTGAGGAAAAACCGGAACTTGCGACGGCAGTACCCGTCGCATCCTGGGGATGCGATGTTGCGGCGCAGCGCGAATTGGCGCGCGGGACGAGCGTCGTCCCGGGGCGATCAGGCCACGAACGGACGGAACTGGATGCCCAGCCCGGCGATGCCGTCGGTCTCGCCGATCAGGTCTGCGCGCAGCAGTGGGCGGGCATCGATGAACGCCTGCGGCACGATCAGCGACAGCCGGTTGTCGTCGGCGGTCAGTTCCAGCGCGGGCAGCGGGGCGTCCTCGTGCGCGCGGTTGAGCAGCACCGCCAGGCGCAACAGGGCGGCCAGCCGGCGGGCGGTCAGCAGCAGGCGCTCGGGCAGGGCATCGAAGGCGGTCTTGGTGATGCTGCGGCGGTGGCTGCGCACCAGCGCGGCCAGCATCTGCTGTTCCTGCCGCGAGAAACCAGCGATGTCCGAGTGTTCCAGCACGTAGCTGCCGTGCACGTGGTAGCCGCTGTGCGCGATCATCAGGCCCAGCTCATGCAGGCGCGCAGCCCAGCCCAGCATGCGGGCATCGTCGGCATCCAGTTTCCAGTGTTCCTGGACCTGCTCCAGCAGTGACAGCGCGGTCTCCTGCACGCGGTCGGCCTGCGTCATGTCAATGCCATAGCGCTGGCTGAGCGCGGCCACCGATTCGTCACGCAGGTCGTTCTCGCCGGCACGGCCGACGATGTCATACAGGATGCCTTCGCGCATGGCCGCCTTGCTGACCAGCAGCTTCTGCAGGCCCAGGGCCTGGAAGGCCGCTTCGAGCACCAGGATCCCGCCGGCGATGATCGGGCGCCGGTCGCTGGACAGGCCCGGCAACTGGATGTCGTCGATCTTCTTGGCCTTCAGCAGTTCGTCGCGCAGCTGTGGCAGGGCTTCGGCGGTGATCGCGCCCTTGCTCAGCTTCATCGTCGCGCAGATCTCGCTGATCGCCTTGTGCGTGCCCGAAGAACCCAGTGCTTCCTGCCAGCCCAGCGCGCGGTACTTGCTGGCGAAGGGCTGGAACTCGCGACCGATCTCGGCCAGCGCGTCCTTCCAGCGCTTCTTGCTCAGCTTGCCGCCGGGGAAGAAACGGCGGGTGCTGGCGATGCAGCCGGCCTGCAGGCTTTCGCGCTCCAGGGTCTGCATGCCCATGCCGATGATGAACTCGGTGGAGCCGCCGCCGATGTCGATCACCAGCCGGCGCTGGCCGGGCTTGGGCGGTTGTGCATGGGCGACACCGAGGTAGATCAGGCGCGCCTCTTCGCGACCGCTGACCACTTCGATGGCGTGCCCCAAAGCGGTCTCGGCCGGGACCAGGAACGACTGCGGCGAGCGCAGCTGGCGCACGGTATTGGTAGCAAGTGCGCGCACCCGGTGCGGTGGCACGTTGCGGATGCGCTGGCCGAAGCGGGCCAGGCACTCCAGCGCACGCTGGCGGGCCGCTGCGGAGAGTCCGCCCTTGCCATCCAGCCCGTCGGCCATCCGCACCGTCTCGCGCAGGCGGTCGATCACCCGCAGCTGGCCGAGCGTGTAGCGCGCGATGACCATGTGGAAACTATTGGAGCCAAGGTCGATGGCAGCCAGCAGGTCGCCATCCTGCAGTGCGGGCGGAGTCGTGGTGGTATGCGGCATGGACGAATGTTAGCCGAAGGGGCGGTGTGCTCGTCACCGCGCGGCCTTCACATTTTGTAGGGGGAGTGCGGCAGGGCTGCGCACCGCACCTGCCGAATCAACGGCAACGGCAAAAGCGGGCTATCCGTGGGATGGCGGGGTGGGTCCGATGGCAGGGGACGCCGTGAACCCGTCCATGGGGGCTTGGTCGCCGCATCCATGCGGCTCACACCCCTGCCACCGGACCCATCCCGCCTTCGACAGATTTCTGCTGCTGTTGGTGGGTGTCGACCTTGGTCGACACACCGGGGGTTACAGCCCCTGCATCAATGCCATCTGCGCAGAATGCGGGGCTTCATCGTGGGCCGGGGCACGCTTGTGGTAGATGCCCTCGGCGTCCAGTTCCCAGGCATTGAGGTTGTCGTCCAGGTAGTTCTGCAGCACCTCGCGGTACACCCGCTTGGCCAGTTCCGGATCAAGGATCGGGAAGCAGGTCTCGACCCGGCGCAGCAGGTTGCGCTC
This sequence comes from Stenotrophomonas sp. YJH_SMC_57, assembly GCF_059369755.1. Lineage (NCBI taxonomy): Bacteria > Pseudomonadati > Pseudomonadota > Gammaproteobacteria > Lysobacterales > Lysobacteraceae > Stenotrophomonas > Stenotrophomonas sp. YJH_SMC_57. The sequence continues at coordinate 179,787 of NZ_JCAFSZ010000009.1, read as the reverse complement.
AAGCCAGTCCGCGCTGGCGCAGTACATTTCCGGTGCGCCGTCGTTGCCGAACCAGTAGACGCGGCTGTGCTCGAGGAATCGACCGACGATCGAGCGCACGCGGATGTTGTCCGACACGCCCGGCACGCCCGGGCGCAGGGTGCAGGCGCCACGGATGATCAGGTCGATCTGCACGCCGGCCTGCGAGGCGGCGTACAGCGCGCGCACCACCTGCGGTTCGTTCAGTGCGTTCATCTTGGCGATGATCCGCGCCGGACGGCCCGCGGCGGCGATGCGGGTTTCGCGCTCGATACGGCCGAGGATGCCGGTGTGCAGGGTAAAGGGCGACTGCAGCAGGCGCTTGAGCTTCATCTTCGACGCCAGGCCGGACAGCTGCTGGAACAACAGGTGCACATCATTGCCGATGTCCGCATCGGCGGTGATCAGGCTGATGTCGGTGTACGCGCGGGCGGTGCCGCTGTGGTAGTTGCCGGTGCCCAGGTGCACATAGCGGCGCAGCTTGCGGCCCTCGCGGCGAACGATCAGCAGCATCTTGGCGTGGGTCTTGTAGCCGACCACGCCGTACACCACCTGCACGCCGGCTTCCTGCAGGCGATCAGCCAGGCCCAGGTTGGCCTCTTCGTCGAAGCGCGCACGCAGCTCGACCACCACGGTCACATCCTTGCCGTTGCGCGCGGCCTGGATCAGTGCGTCGACGATCAGCGAATCCTTGCCGGTGCGGTACAGGGTCTGCTTGATCGCCAGTACGTTCGGATCCACCGCCGCCTGCCGGATCAGGTCCAGCACCGCGGTGAAGGCATCGAAGGGGTGATGCAGCAGCAGGTCCTGGCGCGCGACGGTCTCGAAGATGCCATCACTGTCGCGCAGCGTGCGCGGGGTCATCGACGGGTACTTCAGGTCCGGCTGCGCGATCAGGTCGTACAGCTGGATGATGCGGTTCAGATTGACCGGACCGTCAATGCGGTACACGGCATTTTCGGTCAGGCCGAAATTCTGCAGCAGGGTGCGCACGATGTCGCGCGGCATGTCATGGGCGATCTCCAGGCGCACCGCCGGCCGGTAACCGCGGTCGACCAGCTCGTCACGCAGTGCCAGCGCCAGGTTCTCCACCTCTTCCTCGTCCACCACCAGCTCGGAATTGCGGGTGACGCGGAACTGGTAGGCACCCAGCACTTCCATGCCCGGGAACAGTTCATCGACGAAGGTCGACAGCACCGAGGACAGGAACACGAAGTTCTGCGTGCCGCCAAGCTTTTCGGGCAGCTGGATGATGCGCGGCAGCGAGCGTGGCGCGCGCACGATGGCCAGATGGCCGGCACGGCCGAACGCATCGGTGCCCTTCAGCACCACCACGATGTTCAGTGATTTGTTGAGGATCTTCGGGAACGGATGCACCGGGTCCAGGCCCAGCGGTGACAGCACCGGCATGATCTCGTTGCGGAAGTACGCGCGCAGCCAGCGCTTCTGGCGGTGGTTCCAGGAGTGGCGACCGAGCACGCCGATGCCGGCCTCGGCCAGCGCCGGGCGCAGCGTCTGGTTCCAGCAGCGGTACTGCTGGTCCACCAGCTCGGCGGCGCGGTCATGGATGGCGGTGAGGATGGTCTGCGGGCTCATGCCGTCCGGCGCCGGCGGCAGGCCGAACTCCTGCGCATGGCGCACGGCGGCGGCGCGGATCTCGAAGAACTCATCGAGGTTGGTGCAGGAGATGCACATGAAGCGCAGGCGCTCCAGCAGCGGTACCTGCGGGTCCATGGCCTGCGCCAGCACGCGGAAATTGAAATCCAGCTGCGACAGTTCGCGGTTGATGTAGAGCGCCGGATCACGCAGCGGATCGTTGTCCGGGCTCACAGGGAGGGGGAGGGATCCGAGGCTGCTCATGGCGTCATTCTTCGATGGAAGTCAGGGGGGCGGACTCACGCGGGCGCACGTGGTCGGCATCGAAATGGCAGGAGAACACCGAGCCCTTGCCGACCTCGCTTTCAATCTCCAGCCGCGCGTGGTGCAGGCCGAGGATGTGCTTGACGATGGACAGGCCCAGGCCGGTGCCGCCGCTTTCGCGCGATCGGCTGCTGGAGACGCGGTAGAAACGTTCGGTCAGGCGCGGCAGATGCGTGGCCGGGATGCCGTAGCCGGAATCGCGCACCGCCAGCACCGCGCCATCGCCTTCGCGGCGGAACTCGACGGCGATGCGGCCGCCAGCCGGGGTGTAGCGCACCGCATTGGTGACCAGGTTGGAAAACGCGCTATGCAGCTCCTTGGTCGAGCCCTGCAGGTCCACGCCAGCCAGGTCATCGATGCTGATCTGGTGGCGGCCCTGGCTGTGTGCTTCGGCTTCGCGGCGCAGGGTGGCCAGCATCGGCTGCATGGCCACGGTCTCGTCCTCGCTGTGTTCCTGCGATTCCAGCCGCGACAGGGTCAGCAGGTCTTCCACCAGCTGGGCCATGCGCTGGCTCTGCTTGCGCATCTCCTCCAGCATCGGCCCGGTGCCGGGGAAATCGTCCGGGTCCATCATGTCCAGATAGCCGTGGACCACGGTGAGCGGCGTGCGCAGTTCGTGTGAAACGTTGGCCACGAAGTCGCGGCGGACCTGTTCCAGGCGCAGCAGCTTGCTGACGTCGCGGGCGATCAGCAGCCAGTAGTCCGACGAATAGGGAATCAGGCGCAGGTTGAGGCGGATTGCCGGATCGACCGGCGAAGGCACGTCGAGGATCGGCTCGGCATTGCGGCCACCGGCCAGCCAGTGGGCCAGCGGCATCGGCTGCAGTCGTTCGACCAGCGCCTCGCCGAGGTCACCCGGGTGGTGCAGGCCAAGCAGTGCGGTGGCTGCTTCGTTGAACCACTGCACGCGCTGGCTGTTGCGGTCCAGCACCACCACCGCATCGGGCAGTGCGGCGGCCGCAGCGCGGTAACTGCGCAGCATGTCCAGCAGGCGGCGCTTGCGTACGCGCATTTCCACCTGGTTGCGGTACAGCAGCCGGTCCAGTTCGTTCCAGACGCCGGTGCCTTCGTCGGCGGTGTCCCAGCGTTGGCGTGCGGTCAGGCGGCGCAGCACGCTGCGCAGGCGCCAGTAATGCCAGGCCAGGGTAGCCAGCGCGCCCAGTGCGATGCACAGCCACAGATGGCCCGAGAACCACCCCACCAATCCGGCGAACAGCAGTACCGCGGCGACGGTGGCCAGGGTCTTCAACCAGGCAGAGCGGATGTGGCGGGGCATTGCGATCTCGTCGTTGAGGTGCGGCGGTTCACTGGGGTGAACCGAGGGTTATAGCAGAGTTGCCGGCACCGGCACCCGCGGGTGCGCGGCGCCGGCACGACGAGACTCAGGTTGCGGTAGAGAAGCGGTAGCCGGCGCCGCGCACGGTCTGCACCATGTTCTCGGCGTTGAACGGTTCCAGCGTCTTGCGCAGACGGCGGATGTGCACGTCGATGGTGCGCTCCTCCACGTACACGCTGCCACCCCAGACATGGTCCAGCAGCTGGGCGCGGGTGTAGACGCGCTCGGGGTGGGTCATGAAGAAGTGCAGCAGGCGGTATTCGGTCGGGCCGATCGGCACCGGCTGGTCGTTGGCGAACACGCGATGGGCGGCGCCATCGATGCGGATCGGGCCGACCGCTACGCTGCCGTCCTCGTCGTCCTCGCGGGCGCGGCGCATCACCGCACGGATGCGGGCCAGCAGCTCGCGCGCCGAGAACGGCTTGACCACGTAGTCGTCGACACCGGCTTCAAGGCCACCGACGCGGTCATTCTCTTCGCCGCGGGCGGTCAGCATGATGATCGGCACTTCGCGGGTGAGCGTTTCCTTGCGCCAGCGGCGGGCCAGATCCAGGCCGCTGGTGCCGGGCAGCATCCAGTCCAGCAGGATCAGGTCGGGCACGCGGTCGGCGATGGCCGTCTGCGCCTCGCGGGCATCGCCGGCGTGGACCGGTTCGTAATCGCCCTTGCGCAGGGCGAAGGCGACCATTTCACGGATCGCGGGCTCGTCATCGACGATCAGGATGCGTTTCTGCACGAGGACACCGTAGGGCTCGGTTACTGGAGTGGTGCCAGTAGACTACGGTTTGATGACATGTTTGTGACTACCTGGCCGGAACCGGTCTGGATTGCCATCGGCCGGTCACGCAGCGCTCAGCGGCGGTCCAGGTCCGGGTCCTGCACGCCCTGGCGGCGCAGTTCCAGCACGGTGGGGGTGATCGCCTCGATACGCGCATCCACCCGTGCCCGGCCGACATAGTCCAGCGCCGGGTTGCGCTTGAGCGCCTGCAGCTGCATCAGCGACTGCTCCGGGCGGCCGCTGAGGAAGGCGGCCTCGGCATAGGCCTCGCTGGCGCGCACGCTGTCACCGGCCAGCTCGCTGGCGCGGGCGTATCGCTGCTGGAAGACCGGATCGTTACCGCTTTGCGACAACAGCGGCCGCAGCATGGCCTGCGCGCGCTGGCCGGCTTCACGACTGCCCTGTTCGTTCAGGATCTCGGCATAGGTCAGGGCCACCGGGCGGCTGTTGGGATGCTCGCGCAGCAGCTGTTCGAAACGGCTGTTGGCCTGGGCGGCCTGGCCGGCGCGCGATTCGGCCTCGCCCAGCCCCAGCGCCAACCACAGGTTGTCCGGGCGGGTCTGCAGCAGGGCGGCCAGGGTCTGCCGGGCCTGTGCAGCACCTGCCCGGCCGCCGCGCATGACCGCCAGGGCCTGGCCATAGCGCTGGGCGTCGTTCAGGCCATCCTTCTGGCGCTTGGCCATGTCGGCGTATTCGCGCTCCAGCTCAGCGGTGGAGTCGGCGCTGAGCACCCGCAGGCGTTCGCGTGCCCAGTCGAAGTCGCCGCTGGCACCGCGGCTGAGCTGCCCCATCGGGATGCGCAGCACGCTGCTGGGCAGCAGCGGGTTGTTGCCGCGCAGCAGCGGTTCGGCCAGGCTGGGGTCGGCCGGGTCCACCCGCTCCCTGCGTTCGCCGCTGGGGGTGCTGGTGGTCAGCAGCACCGTGTCCTTCTTCATCTGCTCGGCACGGGCCTTGGCCTCGCTGATGCGGGTGATGTTGACCGGGTGGGTGCGCAGGAACTCCGGCACGCTGTAGCCGCCTTCGTTGCCACGCATCGCCGCCGCCATCCGCTCGAAGAAGCCGGCCATCGCGTCCACGTCGTAGCCGCTGCGGGCCAGGGTGCGGATGCCGAGGCGATCGGCCTCGGACTCGTTTGACCGGGTGTAGTTGATCTGCCGCTGCTGCATCAGGCCCATGCCCGAACTGATCGCGGCCATGGTTGCGTTGCCCGACGACGTGCTGTTGCTGGCCTGGGCGGCCACCACCGCCGCCAGCATGCCCAGCAGGATCGGGATCTGGTCGCGCTGGGCGCGCTCGACCCCGCGCAGCACGTGCTGCTGGGTGACATGGGCGATTTCGTGCGACAGCACCGCGGCCACTTCGTCTTCGCGCTCGGCGGTCAGCACCAGGCCGGCATTGACCCCGATGTAGCCGCCCAGCGTAGCGAAGGCGTTGATCTGGCGGTCCTTCATCACGAAGAATGTGTACGGCTGGCGCGGCTGGTCGCTGTTCGAGCCGAGCCGGGTGCCCATGGTCTGCAGCCAGTCGTTGACCAGCGGGTCGTCCAGCAGATAGCCGTAGTTGCGCAGCTCGCGCAACATCATCGCGCCGTACTCGGCCTGGCGCGCCGGGGTCAGTAGCTCGCCGGCCGAGGAGCCGATGTCGGGCAGCTTCTCCTGGGCCTGGGCCAGGGGCATGGCCAGGGCCAGGGCCAGGGTGATGGCGGTAGTCAGCAGCAGGGCTCGCAAGCAGGAGGTCCTCGGGCAGGGCGCGCCAAGCGTGGCAGGGCAGGGGGCAACCATTCGTTAATCCACAGTGTTGCGGCGGTGGCGTGGAAATTCCAGCGCACCGGTACCATATATGGACCGTCGATCCATCGTGGAGTTTCCCGTGACAGCCCAGACCGCCGGCGGTGCCCCCGCCATCACCATCTATTCCACCGCCGTCTGCCCGTACTGCGTGGCCGCCAAGAACTTCCTGAAGAGCAAGGGGCAGCAGTGGACCGAGGTCCGCATCGACCTGGATCCGGCCGAGCGCGAGAAGATGATGGCGCTGACCCGCCGCACCAGCGTGCCGCAGATCTTCGTCGGCGACGTCCATGTCGGCGGCTACGACGACATGATGGCCCTGCACCGTGAAGGCAAGCTCGAGCCGCTGCTGGCCGGGCAGGGCCAGGCATGAGCGCGGCCGACGACGGCAGCAAGGACCGTATCGCTGAATTCACCGACTTCCGCAAGCGCATGAACGAGCGCATCCTGGGCGAACCGAACCAGGTGGTGCGCCGCTTCTTCGCGCTGGACACGCAGACCTACCAGGCCGGCGCGCTGGACGTGAAGACCAAGGAACTGCTGGGCCTGGTGGCTTCGATGGTGCTGCGCTGCGACGACTGCATCAGTTACCACGTGGCCCAGTGCAAGGACGCCGGGGTGACCCGCGAGGAGTTCTTCGAGACCTTCTCGGTCGGCCTGGTGGTGGGCGGCTCGATCGTGATCCCGCACCTGCGCCGCGCGGTCGATTTCCTCGACCAGCTCGAAGGCGGCGCCGCCGCCCCGGCAGCACACGAGCACTGAAACTGGCGGGTGCCGGGAACTGGGGTCTGCGGCCCTCCCGGTAGTGCCGGCCGCTGGCCGGCATCCCGTTAACCCGACATGGCCGAAGTTGCCGGCCAGCGGCCGGCACTACCGCACCCGCGTGGGGGCTTCCCCGCGATCCAACAGCCCAGGAGCCCCCTTGTTGTTCAAGGGGGTGCGCCGACAGGCGCAGGGATAAGGTGGGATGCGCGGGCAATTCTGCCTGAGCCGGGCACTGGGACCATGGTCTATTTGGGACCTCGGCCCCGGCTCAGGCATAATTGCCGGTGAAACTTCCTTTGCGCCGGCGTTTCCGGGCACGTCCGGACGGCGTTTTTCCCCCTGTTCGGAACATCGATCAATGACGCAGAAAATTACGGTCATCCGCGGCGACGGCATTGGCCCGGAAATCATGGACGCCACCCTGTTCGTGCTCGACCAGCTCAAGACTGGCCTGGAGTACGAAGACGCCGACGCGGGCCTGGTGGCCCTGGAAAAGCACGGCGACCTGATGCCGGCGGTGACCCTGGAATCGATCGCGCGCAACAAGGTGGCGCTGAAGAGCCCGCTGACCACCCCGGTCGGTGGTGGCTTCACCTCGATCAACGTCAGCCTGCGCCGTCACTTCGACCTGTACGCCAACGTGCGTCCGGCCCACACCTTCCCGAACACCAAGTCGCGTTTCGACAACGTCGACCTGATCACCGTTCGTGAGAACACCGAAGGTGCGTACCTGGCCGAAGGCCAGGAAGTGTCGGCCGATGGCGAGACCGCCTTCTCCGGTACCCGCATCACCCGCAAGGGCTCCGAGCGCATCGTGCGCTACGCCTTCGAGCTGGCCAAGAGCACCGGCCGCAAGAAGGTCACCGCCGTGCACAAGGCCAACATCATCAAGTCGACCTCGGGCCTGTTCCTGAACGTCGCCCGTGAAGTGGCCGCGCAGTACCCGGAGATCGAGTTCCAGGAAATGATCGTCGACAACTGCTGCATGCAGCTGGTGATGCGTCCGGAACAGTTCGACGTGATCGTCACCACCAACCTGTTCGGCGACATCATCTCCGACCTGTGCGCCGGCCTGGTCGGCGGCCTGGGCCTGGCCCCGGGTGCCAACATCGGCAAGGACGCGGCGATCTTCGAAGCCGTGCACGGCACCGCGCCGGACATCGCCGGCCAGGGCAAGGCCAATCCGTGCGCACTGCTGCTGGCTGCCGCGCAGATGCTGGACCACGTCGGTCAGCCGGAAAATGCCGAGCGCCTGCGCAAGGCCATCGTGGCCACCATGGAAGCCAAGGACTCGCTGACCGGCGACCTGGGTGGCACCGGTACCACCATGAGCTTCGCCCAGGCCATCGCCAGCCGCCTGTAAGCGGTCGGCCAGCCTCGGTTGGACCCACAGCGGGGCGCCTTCGGGCGCCCCGTTGCGTTTCTGCGCTTCTGTAGCGTCGAGCCATGCTCGACGGCTGTTTCACAGGTGTCCAGACGAAGAGCAGTCCAGCATGGCTCGACTCTACAACAACGGTCTGTGCGCTATTTGCACAGATCGTGTGCTGCAGCACGGCTGGTTTGTGCGCCATCCGCTCCGCATCCTGTGCCTACTTTCCACCGCACAGGAGTCGTCCGATGAACCTCACCGCCTTTGGCCTGGCCAGCCTGATCGGCATGGCCGCCACCGCCCCGGTCGCCGCCGCCGAGCCGGCCCATCCCACCATCCGCCACATGGCTGGCGCCCCGGTCGCCGCGTCGCTGGATGCGGCCAGGACCGCCGTGCTGGTGATCGACTTCCAGAACGAGTACTTCCATGCCAAAGCCGCGCCTGGCTTTGCCGGTGGCCGCATGGTCATCCCCGATGGCGTGGCCGCGCTGCGCCAGACGCGCCGCCTGATCGACTTCGCCGATGCCAATGGCATCCGCGTCATCCATGTGCAGCATGTACTGCCGGCAGGTGCGCCGCTGTTCGCGCAGGGCAGTGCCAATGCCGCCTTCCATCGCGACATGCAGCCGCGGGCCGGCGAGACGGTGGTGCAGAAGGACAACGTCAGCGTGTTCGCTGGTGGCTCCGCTGCAGTGCTCGACACGGAGCTGAAGCAGTCGGGCATCGACACCCTGATCGTCACCGGCCTGCAGACCCACGCCTGCGTGGCCGGCGCCGCCCGCGATGCCGCAGCGGCACCGCGTGGCTACCGGGTGATCGTGTCGTCCGATGCAACGGCCAGCCGCGACCTGGACCTGGCCGGTGGCCAGCGCATCGGCCATCGCGCGCTGCATGAGGCCGCGCTGGCCCAGATCGAGGACACCTTCGGCGATGTCATGACCACTGACGCGATCCTGGCCCTGCCGGTGCGCAAGGCCGGCGACGGCGCTTGATAAGCTGGCAGGGCCCGCACATCGCGGGTCCTGCCAACCGGAGCCGCCCGCCGATGGATCAATTCGCCGCCCTGCGCGCGCTGCGTGCCATCGTCGATGCGGGCAGCTTCACCGCTGCCGCCGAGCGATTGGGGACGACCCATTCGGCCATGTCGCGGCAACTGCGGCAGCTGGAAGAACACCTGCAGGTACGCCTGCTGGACCGCAACAGCCGCCGCCTGTCACTGACCGAAGCCGGACGCGGCTACTACCGCGAGGCGGGAGCGCTGCTGGATCGCCTGCAGGAAGCAGATGATCGCGTGCGTGCCGGACAGGCCCAACCCAGTGGCACTGTGCGGATCAGCGTGCCGCAGGTGGTGGCCAGCCAAGAGTTGCCGCATTGGCTGCCGTCGTTCCTGCAGCGCCACCCGCAGGTGGCGCTGGATCTTTCCGCCGATGATCAGCTGGTCGATGTGGTGGGCGGTGGTTTCGATCTTGCGCTGCGCATCGCACCGTCATTGCCGGACAGCCAGCTGGTTGCACGCGAGTTGGCCAGCTGCCCGCGCATCCTGGTGGCCGCCCCTGGCTACCTGGCGCGCCACGGCCTGCCCCGGCAGGCGTCGGATCTCGCGCAGCACCTGCTGCTGGGTTTCAGTCCCACACCGGCGATGCCGCCCTGGCAGCTGCACGGGCCGCGCGGTGCCACCGCGAGCATCGAGGCCGGGCAGCGCCTGCGCGTGGATGCCACGCCTGCGCTGTACGCCGCCGCGCTGGCCGGCATGGGCATCAGCCTGTTCACTGCGCTGACCGTGCAGGAGGACCTGCGCGCCGGTCGTTTGATCCGGGTGCTGCCGGCCTGGCACGCCGGACAGCGCCGCTACTTCGCGCTGTATCCGCATGCGCGCGCACTGGCGCCGAAGGTGCGTGCGCTGGTCGAGCATCTCGCAGCGCACTACGCTGCGCAGAGTGGCGCGGCTGGGTAGCCGTGCAACCGCAACCGAGGTGGTGATGGAGTCGGTCTATCTGCTGGTCGCGCTCGGCGCGATCGTCGCCGGATTCGTGCAGGGCCTGTCGGGTTTCGCGTTCGGCATGGTGGCGATGTCGTTCTGGGCGTGGGGGCTGGAGCCGCGACTGGCGGCGACGCTGTCGGTATTCGGCGCGCTGGTCGGCCAGCTGGTCGCGGCGTTCACCGTGCGCCGCGGATTCAACCTGCGTCTGCTGCTGCCATTCGTGCTGGGCGGTCTGGCGGGCATCCCGCTGGGCGTGATGGTGCTGCCGCAGCTGGACATGGAGTGGTTCAAGGCGCTGCTGGGGGGCTTCCTGGCGCTGTGGTGCCCGGTGATGCTGATGGCGCGGTCGTTGCCGCCGATCCGCGTCGGCGGTCGCCTGGGTGACGCGATCGCCGGCATGGCCGGTGGGGTGCTCAGCGGCATCGGTGGATTCGCCGGGCCCGTGCCCACCTTGTGGAGCACGCTGCGTGGTTTCGGCAAGGATGAGCAGCGCGCGGTCATCCAGAACTTCAACCTGGCGATGCTGGCGGTGACCATGGCCACCTACGTCGGTAGCGGCCTGGTGGAGCGGCAGATGCTGCCGTACTTCGCCATCGTGGCGCCGGCCATGCTGGTGCCGGCCCTGCTGGGCGCGCGGGTCTACATCGGCATCAGCGAAGCGCGCTTCCGGCAGGTCGTGCTGGGGCTGCTCACCGTGTCCGGCATTGCCTTGCTGGCGTCCTCGCTGCCGGCCCTGCTGGCGCGTTCGCCGGCCGGTTAACCGTCAGGCCGGGCGGGCCATGCGGAAGCGTTGCTCGGCGCCGATGCGGAAATAGTCGGCGGGCCCGCCGCCGCGCAGGATCGGGGCAGCGGCCGCGGTGTCGTAAATGCCATCGACGAGCAGCCGCGCATCGATATGCACCGCAACCACTTCGCCCAGCACCAGCCAGCCATTGGTGTCCTGGCCGGCCGCATCGCGCAGGCGCACGATCTGCGTGCAGCGGCATTCCATGCTGACCGGGCTCTCCATCACGCGGGGTGGGGTGACCTGCGTCGACGCCAGCGGCGTCAGCCCGGCCAGCGCGAACTCATCGACTTCGGGTGCCACCGCGCGGCAGCTTTGGTTCATCGCCTCCGCCAGCGCGAAGGTGGCCAGATTCCACACGAACTCACCGGTGGCCTCGATGTTGCGCAGCGAGTCTTTGCGGCCCTGGCTGGAGAAGCCGATGATCGGCGGCGTGTAGTTGAAGGCGTTGAAGAAACTGTAGGGGGCCAGATTCAGCGCACCTGCCGCGTCGCAGCTGGAAATCCAGCCGATCGGGCGCGGCCCGATGATCGCGTTGAACGGGTCATGCGGCAGGCGGTGGCCGTCGGCCGGGCGGTAGCTGTGGAAGGTCTGGGGCATGGGGGTCCTGTTCCGTAGAGTCGAGCAGGCTCGACTGGATCGGCAACAGTCGAGCAAGCTCGACTCTACCGTTCGAAATAGTCGAGCAGGCTCGACTCTACGAAAAAGCCGCGACCCTTTCGGATCGCGGCTTGTCGTTTACGGCACGGTGGAGATCAGCGCTGCTGGATCTTCGACAGCAGGCGCAGGAATTCGATGTACAGCCAGACCAGGGTCACCATCAGGCCAAATGCGCCATACCACTCCATGTACTTCGGCGCTCGCTGGGCCACGCCCGTCTCGATGAAGTCGAAGTCCAGCACCAGGTTCAGTGCCGCCACCACCACCACGAACAGGCTGAAGGCGATGCCCAGCCAGCTGGAGTCGTGGATCACCGGGACGTTGATGTTGAAGAAGCCCAGCACGAACGAGGCAAGGTAGAGCAGGGCGATGCCGCCGGTGGCTGCTACCACGCCCATCTTGAAGTTCTCGGTGGCCTTGATCACGCCGCTGCGGTACGCGAACAGCAGCGCGGCCAGCGTGCCGAAGGTCAGCAGCACGGCCTGGAACACGATGCCCGGGTACTTCATGTTGAACAGCGCCGACACGGCGCCCAGGAACAGGCCCTCGACCAGCGCATACATCGGTGCGGTGACCGGTGACCATTCCTTCTTGAAGATGGTGATCAGCGCCAGCACCAGCCCGCCGATCGCGCCGCCCATGGCATACAGCTTGGCTGCGCCCATGACCTCGCCGTACTCGTTGACGGACTGGTTCCAGGCAAAGGCTGCGGTCAGCACGGTCAACAGCAGCAGGATGCCGGTCTTGTTGGCGGTGCCGTTGAGGGTCATGACCTGGTCCGGGCTGGTCACCACCGAGCCGCTGGCGAGGTCGAGGAAGGTCGACTCGGAAAGAGCCGGGTTGCCGCTGCGCATGCGTGTTCTCCGTGCGAATGAGGGTCGGGACGGCCATCCGGCCGATGTCCGCGAGCATAGCCGATGACCATGCTGGGCGCCGTGGCGGATTCATGATCGGTCGCGCCTGCGTTGACAGTTCGCGATGCGCTTGGCGACAATGAACGACTCCCCGGGCCTGGCCCGAGGGGATTGCAAGACCGGGGTATAGCGCAGTCTGGTAGCGCGCCTGCTTTGGGAGCAGGATGTCGGGGGTTCGAATCCCTCTACCCCGACCAATCCCACGCCACGTCGGATTGGACATCGTTCCGGTTCGGGCGCCCGTAGCTCAACTGGATAGAGCACCGGCCTTCTAAGCCGGCGGTTACAGGTTCGATTCCTGTCGGGCGCGCCATCGGCGAGGCACCGGGATCGTATCGACAGATGTGAAGAAGTGCTTGCAAACGCGCAAAGACTCCACCAGAATATCGGACTCGCTTCGGCGGACCGGAACTTCGGTGACAGTCTCCAGGCAAAGGTTTGAAGTTCCCGTGCCAGTGGTATCGGCGGGGGAGCGAAAGTTTCAGTGGTGGCTGTAGCTCAGTTGGTTAGAGTACCGGATTGTGATTCCGGTGGTCGGGGGTTCGAATCCCCTCAGCCACCCCACTGATTCAACCGCATCGGCATGGCCGAAACGGTATTGCAATAAACAGAAAGCACGCTACAATGTGCGTCTGAGTTTCACGGGCCGTTAGCTCAGTTGGTAGAGCAGTTGACTCTTAATCAATAGGTCCAAGGTTCGAATCCTTGACGGCCCACCAAGACAGAAGCCACCTGGTACGCCAGGTGGCTTTTTTCTTATTAGTGTGACTCCTTCGTTTTGATGGATCACGTGCAGCAGAGCCCTTCTTTTCAGGAGCGTGCGGCAGAAGCGGGATCGCAGTGCTGGTTTCAACGATGTTGAAGAAAGCGCTTGCACCCACCGAGCGGATCGGGTCATAATTCGCGCCCCGATTTCGGGCTGTTAGCTCAGTTGGTAGAGCAGTTGACTCTTAATCAATAGGTCCAAGGTTCGAATCCTTGACAGCCCACCAGACGAAAGCCACTTGGTTCGCCAAGTGGCTTTTTTCTTGCCTGTGCGCCGGGTTGAGCATGCGGATGCCTGCACGCCCGGCCGCACGTCATCCAGGCATGGCGTGGATCCACTGAAGCGATGCTGAAATCAGGGGCATACGCGTCATCAGTGTTATCAATGCTGTGCGCTGCTTCTCACCGCATCGCGCCCTGTATCGCACCCAATGCATCTTCCGCGCCGATGGCGCATGCACGAAGGAAGATGTTGATGGCTGATATCAATCGATTGCACCGCACGCTGTGGGTTCCCTTCGCGTTGATGGCGCTGGCTGCCTGCGCGCCGACCAATGATCCCGCGCAGACCGTCGAACGCGATGCTGGCACGGACAGCACTCCGGCGCGCCCGGTCGGTGAGGCCATGCAGATGCAGCCGGCTCAGCCTGCGGAAGGGGAGGCCCTGCCCGACGCGGTGGACGTGCAGCGCAATGCGGATGGTTCGGTGGATGTGCGCAGGGCCACGCCGGAGTCGGTGGCCCTGCGGCGCACCGACGACGGGGGCGTGGAGATCCGCAGGGTGGATGCTGCGGCCGGGCAGGGTGCCGATTCGGCGCCGGCCAAGGCCGGGTCGCAGCCCTGAACCCCGCCGCCCCGGATGAGCTGGCGCTCGCCGGGGCAGTCCGGACGCGCGGGCTGTACGCAAGTCTCCATATTCAGTTTTGTGCAGGCCTTCCGCTTCCCGTCATCGCCTGCGACAATGAACGCCTGTGCCGGCCACGCGAAAGTGGCGGAATTGGTAGACGCCCTGGATTTAGGTTCCAGTGCCGCAAGGCGTGGGGGTTCGAGTCCCCCCTTTCGCACCAGCATCGGTGTATCCAAGGCCGGCCAGTGATCCCCCAGCAACACGGCCTGCGAAGGGCGGGCCGCCAATTGCTGCTCGACGATCTTCACATGGACGTTATACTTGCTGACCGCATTGCGTGGCCGGAATTGCTGCGCTTACAACAAGGAAGGGGGGATTGATGAAGAAGTTCCTGAAGTGGGCGATCATTGCGATCGTCGGTCTGTTCGTCGCTCTGATGGTGCTTGGCATGGTGATCAATGCCAACAAGTCGCCGGAGCAGCGTGAAGCCGAGGCCGCTGCGCGTGAACAGCAGCGTACTGAAGCTGCCGCCGCCAAGGAGCAGGCCAAGGCCGACGCCGAGGCTTCCAAGGAGCGCGCCAAGGCCGAAGCCGAGCAGAAGAAGCTCGATGAAGAGCGCGCGGCGCTCGATGCGTTGCCGCAGGTGACTGCTGCAGAGCTGGCCAAGGCCTACGAAGAAAACACGGTTGCCGCCGACCAGCAGTTCAAGGGCAAGCGTTTCCGTGTTTCGGGCACGGTGGACTCGATCAACACCGATCTGATGGGCAATCCGTACGTGACCCTGCGCACGGGCCTGTTCCTGGATCCGCAGTTCTCGTTCAGCCAGGCCCAGCTGGACGTAATCGGCGGCCTGAAGAAGGGCCAGGCGGTGAATCTGGTCTGCACCGGTGGCGGTGATGTCGCCAAGACGCCGATGTCCAAGGACTGCCAGGTGCTCTGACGGCGACGCCGTTGCGCAATGAGGAAAAGGGCGCCGTTGGCGCCCTTTTCTTTGGGCATTGCCGGGTGGGATGGCGCCCGCATCGGGTCGTCCGATCCTCCTGAACGGGGGTGGATAGATCTGCCCGGTACGGATGATGAGGGGGCCTCGACCCTGGTTCGGGCCCCCTTGACCGGCGCGCGCTGGCAGTGCAGGCCGAATTGGGCGAAACTAAAGGGCTGCGGCAAGCAGGCGCGTCCCAGACGCCGTGTCCTTACAACCGTTTCATCCCAATCATCGAGCCGGGGGCCTGGGCCACCGGTGGCAGGAGTCAACATGCAAGCTTCGATCGAATCCACCGGCAACCTGGAACGCCGCCTGAGCTTCTCGCTGCCGGAAGACCGTCTGCAGAGCCACATCGTCGGCCGCCTGGGCGAAATCGCCCGTACCACCCGCATCAAGGGTTTCCGTCCGGGCAAGGTGCCGGCCAAGGTGATCGAGCAGCGCTTCGGCGCGCAGGTCCGTGGCGAAGCGCTGGACGGCCTGCTGCGCGAAACCTTCGATGCCGCCGTGCGTGAGCACGACCTGCGCATCGTCGGCAGCCCGCGCATCGACAAGGGCGACGAGGGTGAGTTCTCGTTCGTGGCCACCGTGGAAGTGGTGCCGGACTTCGGCGACATCGACGTCAGCAAGCTGACCGTGGTGCGCCACAGCGCCGAAATCACCGACGCCGACATCGACCAGATGATCGAGAACCTGCAGAACCAGCGTCGTACCTGGGCCCCGGTCAGCCGTGGCGCGCAGGACGGCGACCTGGTCGCCGTGGAAACCTGGTCGCAGGCCGGCGAAGAGCGCCTGCCGGCAGAAGGCACCGAGAAGGGTTCGATCGTGCTCGGCCAGGGCATGATGTTCGACACCATCGAGAAGGGCCTGGTCGGCGTGGCCAAGGGTGAAGAAAAGACCCTGGACGTCGAGTTCCCGGCTGACTGGCGCGTGCCGGTGCTGGCCGGCAAGACCGTGCAGGTCACCGTCAAGGTTGCCGAAGTGTCCGAGCCGGTCGTGCCGGCGGTCGACGAAGCCTTCATCAAGAGCTTCGGCGTGAAGGGCGGTGACGTCGAGCAGTTCCGCAGCGACATCCGTGCCAACCTGGAGCGCGAGCTGAAGGGCGCGCTGATGAACCGCCTGCGCCGCGAAGTGGGCGAGCAGCTGATCGCCGCCTACGCCTCGGTGGAAATGCCGCCGCGGCTGGTCGAGAACGAGGCCCGCGCCATGCTGGCCCAGCAGGTCGAGCAGATCCGCCGCAACGGCCAGAACGTCGGTGAGATCCCGGCCGATGCCCATGAAGGCTTCAAGGACGCCGCCGCCAAGCGCGTGCTGGTCGGCCTGCTGGTCGGTGAAGTGGCCCGCACCAACGACCTGCGCCTGGAAGCCAAGCGCCTGAACGAAACGATGCGCCTGATCGCTTCGACCTACGAAGAGCCGGAGCAGGTCATTGAGATGTACCGCAACGACCCCCAGCTGATGTCTGGCCTGCAGAACCGCGTGATGGAAGAGCAGGTGATCGACTGGATCGCCGAGCGTGCCCAGCACACCGAAGAAAAGCTGTCGTTCCAGGACGCGATCCGCCAGTAAGCCCGGGCGGATCACCGAATGCCCCGCGCCTTTGCCGGCGCGGGGTTGTTTCCCCCCAAGATAGGTACCTCACGTAATGGACAACCGAACCAAAGCCCTGAACCTGGTTCCGATGGTGGTCGAGCAGACCAGCCGCGGCGAGCGTGCCTACGACATCTATTCGCGCCTGTTGAAGGAGCGCCTGATCTTCCTCGTGGGCCCGATCGACGATCACATGGCCAACGTGGTGGTGGCGCAGTTGCTGTTCCTGGAATCGGAAAACCCGGAAAAGGACATCAACATCTACATCAACTCGCCGGGTGGCGTAGTCACCGCCGGCATGGCGATCTACGACACCATGCAGTACATCAAGCCGAATGTGAGCACCACCTGCATCGGCCAGGCAGCCTCGATGGGCGCCCTGCTGCTGGCTGCCGGTGAAGCCGGCAAGCGCTACGCGCTGCCGAATTCGCGCGTGATGATCCACCAGCCGCTGGGCGGCTACCAGGGCCAGGCCACCGACATCGACATCCATGCGCGTGAGATCCTGACCCTGCGCTCGCGCCTGAACGAGGTGCTGGCCAAGCACACCGGCCAGTCGCTGGAGACGATCGCCCGCGACACCGAGCGCGACAACTTCAAGAGCGCCTTCGAAGCGCAGGCCTATGGTCTGGTCGACCAGGTCCTGGAGCGTCGTCCGGATGAGTCGATCCAGGCCGGTTGACCGGCCTTCACGGGGCCCGGCAGGCCCCGTTCCTGCAGGGTCGGGCGGGACTGGTGTCCCTCCGGCCCTGTGCTATTCTCGAATCGAACCCCCGTTCAGCGGGTGGGGTAACTGGGTAAGCGAAGCATGAGCGAAGACCGCCAAGGTCGTTCCACGGACACCGGCAAGATCCTCTACTGCTCTTTCTGCGGCAAGAGCCAGCATGAAGTGCGCAAGCTGATTGCGGGTCCGAGCGTATTCATCTGCGATGAGTGCGTGGAGCTGTGCAACGACATCATCCGTGAGGAACTCGAGGAAAAGGCGCAGTCGGCGCGCAGTTCGCTGCCCAAGCCGCGCGAGATCCTCGAGGTTCTCGACCAGTACGTGATCGGCCAGAACCGTGCCAAGCGCACCCTGGCCGTGGCCGTGTACAACCACTACAAGCGCATCGAGAGCCGGCAGAAGAACGACGACGTCGAGCTGGCGAAGTCGAACATCCTGCTGGTCGGCCCGACCGGTTCGGGCAAGACGCTGCTGGCCGAGACCCTGGCCCGCCTGCTCAACGTGCCGTTCACCATGGCCGACGCCACCACGCTGACCGAAGCCGGTTACGTGGGCGAGGACGTGGAGAACATCATCCAGAAGCTGCTGCAGAAGTGCGACTACGACGTCGAGAAGGCGCAGCAGGGCATCGTCTACATCGATGAGATCGACAAGATCTCGCGCAAGAGCGAGAACCCGTCGATCACCCGCGATGTGTCCGGCGAAGGCGTGCAGCAGGCCCTGCTGAAGCTGATCGAAGGCACCGTGGCCAGCGTTCCGCCGCAGGGCGGCCGCAAGCATCCGCAGCAGGAATTCCTGCAGGTGGACACCAAGAACATCCTGTTCATCTGCGGCGGCGCGTTCGCCGGGCTGGACAAGGTGATCCAGGCCCGTTCCACCGACGTCGGCAGCATCGGCTTCGGCGCCAAGGTCAAGAGCAGCGAGCGCAAGCAGGAAGTGGGCAAGGTGCTGGCCGAAGTCGAGCCGGAAGACCTGATCAAGTTTGGCCTGATTCCCGAGTTCGTCGGCCGCCTGCCGGTGGTGGCGACCCTGGAAGAGCTGGACGAGCCGGCCCTGATCAAGATCCTGACCGAGCCGAAGAACGCCATCACCAAGCAGTTCAAGAAGCTGTTCGAGATGGAGAACGTCGAGCTGGAGTTCCGTCCGGACGCGCTGTCGGCCATCGCCAGGAAGGCGCTCAAGCGCAAGACCGGCGCCCGCGGCCTGCGCACCATCGTCGAATCGGTCCTGCTGGACACCATGTACGACCTTCCCTCGCAGGAAAACGTCAGCAAGGTGGTGGTGGACGAGTCGGTGATCGAGCACAAGTCCGAGCCGTACCTGATCTACCAGACCCCGGCGGCCCCTGAACAGAAGGCCGCAGGCGCCGAGTGATCCTTCCAGGTTGTTGATTGGAAAGGATTTTCAAGGAATGCCTTGCATCTGAAAGCCGATGGCCCCATAACGGGGCCATCGGCTTTTTTTGTCTCCGGAAGATGCCCTCCCGGAGGCGGTTTTCCCCTTCCCTGGAGCCCCCATGGCCCGTTCCCCAAGTGAAACCCTCGACCTGCCGGTCCTGCCGCTGCGCGACGTAGTGGTGTTCCCGCACATGGTCATCCCGCTGTTCGTCGGCCGTGACAAGTCCATGCACGCGCTCGAACAGGCAATGGAAGCGGACAAGCGCATCCTGCTGCTGGCGCAGAAGTCGGCCGAGACCGACGACCCGCATGCGGCCGACCTCTACCAGGTCGGTACGCTGGCGCAGGTGCTGCAGCTGCTGAAGCTGCCCGACGGCACCATCAAGGTGCTGGTGGAAGGCCTGTCGCGGGTGCAGGTCACCCACGTCGACGAGCGCAACGGCTCGCTGCACGGCCAGGCCGTGGAGATCGATACCACCGACGAGCGCGAAGCCCGCGAGGTCGAGGCGATTGCGCGCTCGCTGATGTCGCTGTTCGAGCAGTACGTCAAGACCAACCGCAAGCTGCCGCCGGAGCTGCTGCAGACGCTGTCGGGCATCGACGAGCCGGCCCGCCTGGCCGACACCATCGCTGCGCACATCAGCGTGCGCCTGGCCGACAAGCAGCGCCTGCTGGAAACGCTGGCCGTGAGCGACCGCCTGGAGATGCTGGTCGGTCTGGTCGATGGCGAGATCGATGTGCAGCAGATGGAGAAGCGCATCCGCGGCCGCGTGAAGTCGCAGATGGAGAAGAGCCAGCGCGAGTACTACCTCAACGAACAGATGAAGGCCATCCAGAAGGAACTGGGTGACCTGGACGACGCGCCGGGCGAGCTGGAAGAGCTGGCCCGCAAGATCGCCGAAGCCGGCATGCCGAAGGCCGTTGAAGCCAAGGCGCGCAACGAACTGAACAAGCTCAAGCAGATGTCGCCGATGTCGGCCGAAGCGGCGGTCGTGCGCAACTACCTGGAGTGGCTGCTGGGCGTGCCGTGGAAGAAGCGCAGCAAGGTGCGCAAGGACCTGAAGGCTGCGCAGGACACCCTCGATGCCGATCACTACGGCCTGGAGAAGGTCAAGGAACGCATCCTTGAATACCTGGCGGTGCAGTCGCGCGTGAAGCAGATGAAGGGCCCGATCCTGTGCCTGGTCGGGCCGCCGGGCGTGGGCAAGACCTCGCTGGGCCAGTCCATCGCCAAGGCCACCAACCGCAAGTTCGTGCGCATGTCGCTGGGCGGCGTGCGCGATGAAGCCGAGATCCGTGGCCATCGCCGTACCTATGTGGGTTCGATGCCGGGCCGCATCGTGCAGAACCTCAACAAGGTCGGCAGCAAGAACCCGCTGTTCGTGCTCGACGAGATCGACAAGATGTCGATGGATTTCCGCGGCGACCCGTCTTCGGCGCTGCTGGAAGTGCTCGACCCGGAGCAGAACAACGCGTTCAACGACCACTACCTGGAAGTGGACCTGGACCTGTCCGAAGTGATGTTCGTGGCCACCTCGAACTCGCTGAACATCCCGGGTCCGCTGCTGGACCGCATGGAAGTGATCCGTATCCCCGGTTACACCGAGGATGAGAAGCTCAACATCGCCACGCGTTACCTGGTGCCGAAGCAGATCAAGGCCAACGGCCTGCAGCCGGAAGAACTGGAGATCGGCAGCGATGCGATCCAGGACATCGTGCGCTACTACACGCGCGAATCGGGCGTGCGCAACCTGGAACGCGAGATCGCCAAGATCTGCCGCAAGGTGGTGAAGGAGATCGCGCTGGCCGGCCCGCAGCCGGTGAAGGCGAAGAAGGGTACGAAGAAGAAGGCGCTGGTGAGCGTGTCCAGCAAGAACCTGGACAAGTACCTGGGCGTGCGCCGCTTCGACTTCGGCCGTGCCGAGGAAGAAAACGAGATCGGCCTGGTCACCGGCCTGGCCTGGACCGAAGTCGGTGGCGATCTGCTGCAGATCGAATCGACGCTGGTGCCGGGCAAGGGCCAGCTGATCCTGACCGGACAGCTCGGCAACGTGATGAAGGAATCGGCGTCGGCGGCGTTGTCGGTGGTGCGCTCGCGCGCGGTCGGCTTCGGCATCGACAGCGACTTCCTGCAGAAGCACGACGTGCACCTGCACGTGCCGGACGGTGCCACGCCGAAGGACGGCCCGAGTGCCGGTGCGGCGATGGTCACCTCGCTGGTGTCGATGCTGACCAAGGTGCCGGTGCGTGCCGACGTGGCGATGACCGGCGAGATCACCCTGCGCGGTCGCGTCACCGCCATTGGTGGCCTGAAGGAAAAGCTGCTGGCTGCGCTGCGCGGCGGCATCCGCACGGTCATCATTCCGGAAGAGAACCGCAAGGACCTGGCCGACATCCCGGCCAACGTCACCCGCGATCTGAAGATCGTGCCGGTGAAGTACATCGAAGAAGTCCTGGACCTGGCGCTTGAACGTCCGTTGGCACCCAAGAAGGCACGCAAGAGTGCGCAGCGTGTCACGGTGCGCGGCAAGGCCAAACCGAGTGGAAGCGCGCGCGTCAAGCATTGACGCGCGCTGTCCGATGGCCCGAAACCCGCGTCGTTGCTGGCTTTCCAGCTTGCGTGGGGGTAGGGCCACTGGTATAAAAGCAGCACTCGCGAATGAGTGATCGCTGTCAGCGATGACTGAATCGGCGAACCGTTTCCACATGGCGGCCGCATGCAGAAGGCGTGCGGTTGCTTCCCTGTCGAATAAGCGGAACCCACCGCCAAAGGAGTTGTAGAGAATGAACAAGACCGAATTGATCGATGCCGTTGCTGAAGCTGCCGACCTGACCAAGGCCGAGTCCAGCCGCGCTGTCGATGCCGTCGTTGCTGCCGTCACCAAGGCGCTGAAGGACGGCGATGCGGTCACCCTGGTTGGCTTCGGTACCTTCCAGGTCCGCGACCGTGCTGCCCGCACCGGCCGCAACCCGAAGACCGGCGACACCATCAAGATCGCTGCTTCGAAGAATCCGTCGTTCAAGGCTGGCAAGGCCCTGAAGGATGCTGTAAACTAAGCGGCTCGCTGGGGTGCTTAGCTCAGCGGTAGAGCGTCTCCTTTACACGGAGAGGGTCGGGGGTTCGAAACCCTCAGCACCCACCACAGCACCGCGGTAAAAGTTTGAGTGTGGAGCGGTAGTTCAGCTGGTTAGAATGCTGGCCTGTCACGCCGGAGGTCGCGGGTTCGAGTCCCGTCCGCTCCGCCATTCAACGAGGCCTCCGGCCAAAAGCTGGAGGCTTTGTTTTCTTCCCGGTCCAGGCCGGCGGAAAACAAAAACGGTAACAACGCGGAGCGGTAGTTCAGCTGGTTAGAATGCTGGCCTGTCACGCCGGAGGTCGCGGGTTCGAGTCCCGTCCGCTCCGCCACTACATCGAGGCCCCCGGTCTGAAGCCGGGGGCCTTGTCTTCTCCCCGGAAGGCTCGGGAAGAAGGCGAAAAGGCTTTTGCAAGAACGGAGCGGTAGTTCAGCTGGTTAGAATGCTGGCCTGTCACGCCGGAGGTCGCGGGTTCGAGTCCCGTCCGCTCCGCCATTGCAGAATTCTTAAGTACCCGTGAAAAAACTTTGAAAAAAGTGTTCATCGGGCTGGGTTTCCAGGGAGTCTTCGGATATACTGGGCGCCTGCAAAGTTTCAGCGCGGAGCGGTAGTTCAGCTGGTTAGAATGCTGGCCTGTCACGCCGGAGGTCGCGGGTTCGAGTCCCGTCCGCTCCGCCAACTCTAAAAGCCCTCGGCACACGCCGGGGGCTTTTTCTTTGTGTGCTCGCGAAGAGACGCGCAGGCCGCGCCGGTGCTGCTTTTGGTCCCTGCGGCGAAGCGGGTTACACTGCCGGGCTCGCCAATCAGGCCTTGTGATTCCTCACCATGCTGCAGAAACTCCGCGACAAGACCTCAGGCTGGATCGTCACCGTGATCCTGGGGCTGCTGATGATTCCGTTCCTGTTCGTGATCGACAACAGCTACCTCGGTGGCGTTGGCGCTCAGAACGTGGCCAGGGTTTCCGCACCTCCGACCTGGTGGCGTTCGGCGCCGTCGTGGTGGCCGGTGCGCATGATGTGGCAGCACCACGAGATCAGCGCGCAGGATTTCCGCACCCGTTTCGAACAGGAACGCATGCGCGAGCGCCAGCAGCAGGGCGAGAACTTCGACCCCCGCGCGTTCGAAAGCACCGAAAACAAGCTGGCCGTGCTGGACCAGCTGATCGACGAGCAGGTCGTGCGCCTGGTGGGTGAGCAGGCCGGCGTCGTGATCGGCGATGGTGCGGTGCGCGAGTACATCGCCACCATCCCGGCCTTCCTCGATTCGAACGGCAAGTTCAACGAGAACAACTACCGCCTGGCGCTGGCCGGTGGCAATCCGCCGCGTACCCCGACCCAGTTCCAGGAACTGGTGCGTGAGAGCCTGCAGCAGTCGGTGATTCCGTCGGGCCTGCAGAACTCCGGTTTCGTCACCCAGTCCGAAACCGAGCGCCTGCTGAAGCTGCTGGGCGAGACCCGTGACGTCGAGCTGGCCGCGCTGCCGGAAGTGCCGGCCGATACCGCGCCGGTCACCGATGCGCAGATCAAGCAGTGGTATGACAGCCACGGCAAGGATTTCCGCCAGGCCGAGAGCGTGTCGCTGGAGTATGTCGAGATCAACGGCGGCAACCTGCCGGCACCGGCCGCGGCCGACGAAGCGACCCTGCGCAAGCGCTATGAAGACGAGAAGGCGAAGTTCACCTCGCCGGAGCAGCGCCAGGCCGCGCACATCCTGATCACCGGCGACGGTGCCGAAGCCAAGGCCAACAAGATTGCCGCCGACGCCAAGGCCGCCGGTGCCGACTTCGCCGCGCTGGCCAAGGCCAACTCGGAAGATCCGGGCTCGAAGGCGCAGGGTGGTGACCTCGGTTGGGTCGAGCGTGGCGCGATGGTCAAGCCGTTCGAAGACGCACTGTTCGCCGCCAAGGCCGGCGACGTGATCGGCCCGGTCAAGACCGACTTCGGCTACCACATCATCAAGGTGGCCGCTGTGCGCGGTGGCCAGGGCAAGTCGTTCGAGGAAGTGCGTGACACGCTGGCCGCCGAGCAGCTGAAGGCCGATGGTGAGCGCGGCTTCAACGAGCTGGCTGGCCGCCTGGTCGACGCCATCAACAAGAGCCCGAGCGATCTGGCGGCTGCAGCCAAGGAAGTGAACCTGCCGCTGCAGACCCTGGGCCCGATCACCCGCGCCACTGCCAGCGGCATCGCCGCTGATCCGGCGGTGCTGCGCGCTGCCTTCTCCGACGTGCTGGTACAGGACGGCACCGCCAGCGACCCGATCGCTCTGGGCGGCGCCAGCAACCACAGTGTGGTCATCCGCGTCTCCGCGCATACGCCGGAGCAGGCGATGCCGCTGGACAAGGCCCGCGAGCAGGTGATCGCCGCGATCCGCGCCGATCGCCAGCGCCAGGCCAGCGACAAGGCTGCTGACGCTGTGCTGGCCAAGCTGAAGGGCGGCGCCACCCTGCAGTCGCTGGCGGCCAGCGAGAAGCTGCAGCTGAGCCCGATGCCGGGCCTGCCGCGCAGCCAGCCGGTGCCGACCCCGGACATCCACCGCGCGATCTTCAGTGCGCCGGCGCCGGTCAATGGCAAGCCGAGCTACGGCAAGGTTGACGTGAACGGCCACGCGCTGCTGTTCGCGGTGAACAAGATCAACCCGGGCGACATCAAGGAAGTGACCGCCGAGCAGCAGAAGCAGCTGAAGGACCAGCTGAGCCAGATCGATGGCATGGCCGCGGCCAAGGCCTACGTCGAAGCGATGCGCAAGAAGTTCGTGGTCCAGACCACCGAAGCCAACCTGTAAGCCCCGCGGCGAGCAGGGACGAAAAGGCCCGGCATTGCCGGGCCTTTTTTGTGGCTGCGCGTCGTCTTTGGCGCGTTAGGGCTTTGGTAATGGTCGAGCTTGCTCGACCGCCTTCTGCCGGGTTGGCGTGCGTCAGTCTTCGACGCGCAGCACCGCACCGGGCTTCAGCACGCTGCTGCCGCTCAGGCCGTTCAGCGAGAGCAGGGCCTTCACCGGCATGCCGTAGCGGCGGGCGATGGTCCAGGCCGACTCGCCATCACGCACGGTGTGGCGGCGGCTGCGCGGGCGGTCGGCGATTGCGGCAACGGTCCTGGCGACCGTCGGCGTGGGCACAGCAGTGGCCGCCGGGGCCGCGCCGGCGACCAGGGCGCTCGCCGCCTCCGTGACCGTCGCATTGGCGGCCGAGACGGGAGCCAGCACGCGGGTGGTGCCGGCAGCGCGGCCACCCGATGCCAGCGCGGGGTTGAGGCGGGCGATCTTCGCCGGGTCCAGGGCGCGCTGTGCGGCCCACTGCTGGACGCTGGTGCCGGCCGGCAGGGTGTGGTCCTTCAGCACCGGCACGGTGCGGTCCAGCGAGGCCATCACGCCGGGCTGGTCTTCCACGTCTTCCAGCACGCAGGCCAGGGCATGCAGCTTCTCGACGTAGGCATGGGTGACCGGTGACAGGCCGGGCAGGGCCGAAGGCGTGGCGTTCTGCGCATTCATGCCGGCCTTGCGCATGGACTGCAGCACGCGGTACTCGCCGGCGTTGTAGGCCATGGTGGCCAGGCGCCAGTCGCCGCCGAACATGCCGTGCAGGGTCTTCAGGTAGCGCACCGCGGCCTGGGTCGAATCGACCGCCGACAGGCGGCCGTCGTAGCCGTTGGCCATCGGCACGCGGTGGTTGCGCGCGGTGGTGGCGATGAACTGCCACAGGCCGGTCGGGCCGCTGCCATTGCGGGCATTGGGCCGGTAGCCGCTTTCGACGAAGGGAATTAGCGCGAATTCGGTGGGCAGGTTCGCCTTGCGCAGCTCTTCGACCACGTAGCCGAACAGCACCAGTGCATCGTCATCCTGGTTGGCCAGGCGCGACGGGGCATGGGCGAACTGCTTCTGCCAGCGCGGGCTGGTGGCCTCGGCGTCACAGCGCGGCTCGGCCAGGCCGTCGCGGAAGCTGGTGAAGATCTCCTGGCCATTGCGCACCGAGGCGGCCGGAAGCGTGGACGGGTCCAGCGGCAGCGCTGCCGCAGCCGTCAGGTTCTGGCTGATGCCGGCGCCCAGCGACTGAGCGCCCGCGGTTCCGGCCAGCCCCAGGGCAAGGCCCAGGGCCAGCGGCAGACTTCGGCGCATCATGCGCGGAAGCCGTCTTTCCAATGCCGGAGACCGGCCATCACGTCGACGTCGTCCACGACGTCACGGCCCAGGTGTGCCGATACCGACTCACGAATCGGCGCCGTGTGCACACGCAGGAAGGGATTGCAGTCGAATTCGTTGGCCAGGGTTACCGGCAGGGTGGAACGGTCATCGCGGCGCATGGCCAAAGCCTCCTCTTGGCGCTGCCACAGGGCAGCGTTGGCGGGGTCGACATGCCGCGCGAAGACGGCATTTGACACGGTGTACTCGTGGGCGCAACAAAGCAGCAGTTGCGCGGGCAAGGTACCCAGCTTGCGCATCGACGCCAGAAGCTGGGACGGCGTACCTTCGAACAGACGTCCACAGCCCAGGCTGAACAACGAATCTCCGCTGAAAAGATGTTCAGCAGTGTGAAACGCGATGTGGCTGCGGGTATGCCCGGGCACGGATAGTACGTGGAACATCCGGCCCAGTGCCTGAACGCGTTCACCTTCAGCGACCCGTTCGGTGGCCGTGGGGATGCGCTCCTCGACGGGCGCGATCACCCGCACGCCGGGAAAACGGGCCTGCAGCGCCGGCACGCCACCGATGTGGTCGTCGTGGTGGTGGGTGAGCAGGATCGTGTCCACGCGCAGGCCCTGATCGGCCAGCGCGAGCACCGGCGCAGCATCGCCGGGGTCGACGACCACGGCGGCGCCATCGTCGTCGATCAGCGTCCAGATGTAGTTATCCGCAAATGCGGGCAGGGCAGTCAGTCGCATAGAATTGGACCATGCCCGCGCTGCAGAGCACCCGTCAAGCGAGCCAGACCCCGTGGTTCGACAGTGAACCGGCGGCGGCGTTGCGCGTGCTGGAGCGGCAATTGCTGCTGCCGCAGCTGTCGGTGTTGCCGTCCCAGCCCTGGTTGTGGATCGCGCCGAGTGCGGCCTGGCTGGACGACGCACAGCTGGGCGGGCGCGGCCTGCGACTGCACCGGCAGGGACACGGCTATGCCGGTGATACCCGCTGCGCGTTGCCGCTGCCGCTGGCCAACGAGAGCGTCAATGCGATCGTGCTGCAGCATGTCACCGCCGCCGATGCCGACCTGCTGCTCGACGAGTGCGAGCGCGTGCTGATGCCGGGCGGCCACCTGTGGCTGAGCAGCCTCAATCCGTTCAGTCCGTACCGCACGCGCTGGCGCCATCACGGGCTGGTGGTGCGCACGCCGCAGCGGATCCGCCTGCTGCTCGGCCGGCATGGCCTGGAGTGCGACGATATGCGTTATCTCGGCCCGCTCTGGCGGGGGGCCGGCAGCCGTCGTCCCGGTGGCTGGGCGCCCTTGCGCGCGGCCTGCCTGTTCCATGCGGAAAAACGCACGCTGGCCCTGCCTGGGCCGAAACCGTTGCCGGTGCGTTGGCATGGCACCGTTGCTACCTGATCTGGAGTTGTATTGAAAACCATCGAAATCCACACCGACGGATCCTGCCTCGGCAATCCCGGCCCCGGCGGCTGGGCCGCGCTGCTGCGCTACAAGGGCCACGAGCGCGAACTGAGCGGTGGCGAAGCGCATACCACCAACAACCGGATGGAGTTGATGGCGGCCATTTCCGGGTTGGAGACGCTGACCGAGCCGTGCAACATCGTGCTCTATACCGATTCGCAGTACGTGCGGCAGGGCCTGACCCAGTGGATGCCCGGCTGGATCCGCAAGAACTGGAAGACCGCTGGTGGCGACCCGGTGAAGAACCGCGAGTTGTGGGAGCGGCTGCATGCGGCCACGCTGCGGCACCAGATTGACTGGCGCTGGGTGAAAGGCCACTCCGGTGACCCGGACAACGAACGGGTGGATACGCTGGCACGCAACGCGGCCATCCAGGTCCGCGACTCGAGCCCGGTAAACTGAGCCCATGCGTCAGATCATCCTCGATACCGAAACCACCGGCCTGGAATGGAAGAAGGGCAACCGCATCGTTGAAATCGGCTGCGTGGAGCTGTTCAAGCGCCGCCCCACCGGCAACAACTACCACCAGTACATCAAGCCGGACTGCGAGTTCGAACAGGGCGCACAGGAAGTCACCGGCCTGACCCTGGAGTTCCTGGCTGACAAGCCGGACTTCGCGCAGATCGCCGACGAGTTCCTGGCGTTCATCGATGGCGCCGAGCTGATCATCCACAACGCGGCATTCGACCTGGGCTTCCTCGACAACGAGCTGTCGCTGCTGGGGCCGCAGTACAGGAAGATCACCGACCGCTGCACGGTGATCGATACCCTGGTGATGGCGCGCGAGCGCTTCCCCGGCCAGCGCAACTCGCTGGATGCACTGTGCAAGCGGCTGGGCGTGGACAACTCGCACCGTGCATTGCACGGCGGCCTGCTCGATGCGCAGATCCTGGGCGATGTCTACATCGCGCTGACCTCGGGCCAGGAAGAGATCGGCTTCGGCCTGGGCGATGAGGACGGCGGTGGCGCAGGTGCAGCGCTGCAGGCGTTCGATACCAGCAAACTGCTGCCGCGCCCGCGGGTGATGGCGACGCCATCGGAACTGGAGGCGCACGCTGCGCGGCTGGAGCGGCTGCGCAAGAAGGCCGGCCACGCGCTGTGGGATGGCCCGAAGGTGGAAGAGCCCGCCAGCGCGTAATGCGTGGCGGTCGTGCCGGCTACTGGCCGGCATCGCCACATCCGCGCATGGCGTGGATCTACCGGCTAATGGCAGCGCACCAGGATCACGCTGATGTTGTCGCGGCCGCCGCCATCGAGCGCGGCGGCGACCAGCGTATCCACGCATTCCTGCGCGCTGGCGTCCTCGAACGCCAGGGTGCGGGCGATGCCGCGGTCGTCCACTTCCTCGGTGAGGCCGTCACTGCACAGCAGCAGCTGCATGCCCGGGCGCAGCTCTCCGCTGGTGGTGGCCACGTTCAGATGCGCCGGATCGGTCACGCCCAGGGCCTGGGTGACCACGTTGCGATGCGGATGCGCGCGTGCCTGCTCGGCGGTCAGGTTGCCCTGCGCGACCAGCTCCTGCACCACGCTGTGATCCTGGCTGAGCTGGGCCAGCTGGCCATCGCGCCACAGGTAGGCACGGCTGTCGCCCACCCACGCCACTTCATAGCGGTTGCCCTGCACGCGCGCGGCGACGACGGTCGTACCCATCGGCAGGGTGTCGTTGCGCCGCCGGGAGGCGCGGATGATCTCTTCGTCGGCGGTGCGGATGGCCTGCACCAGCGGCGCGCCGCGGCGGATTTCGCGCACGATGGTCTCGCGCGCCAGCGCACTGGCCACTTCGCCGCAGGCGTGCCCGCCCATGCCATCAGCCACCAGCCACAGGGCCAGCTCACTGTCACCGTAGTAGGTGTCCTCGTTGAGCTCGCGGCGCATGCCGGGGTGGGTGAGGTGTCCGAATTCGATCATGGTGGGCGGGGGCGGGGTAATGCTGGGGAGACAGGCATCATCGGGCGGCTGCAGGCATCCGGCAAGGCGTGCGCTCAGGAAATTTTCACTTCATTGGCCGCAATGACTTGTCGTCGGCCTCACTTCCTCGTATGATGCGCGTCCCCGGTCCGCCGGGGACCACCCGGAGAGGTGGCAGAGTGGTTGAATGTACCTGACTCGAAATCAGGCAGGCGTTTATAGCGCCTCGGGGGTTCGAATCCCCCCCTCTCCGCCAGATAAAGAAAAAAGCCGCCCATTGGGCGGCTTTTTTCTTTATCTGGCTGGGGATGCGCCGCGCTCCGCGCGTCGCCCCACACGTTGCTGCGCAACCTGTGGGCCCCTCCCTTTGCCGGCCTCTCCCCGCCCCTGTCGGGGCAGCCCCTCAACAGAGGGGCTTGTTCCTCCAGATGCATCGGTAGATCCGTGCCATGCGTGGATGCTGTTCCTGCTGGCAGGCTCATCCACGCATGGCGTGGATCTACCTGGCATATCCGTCCGAACGCTGCGGGTTACCATGTACGCATCACCTGCTGGAGCTTTCCCAATGACCGCTGAAATTCTCGTGCCCGTTTCTTTCGGCGAGCTGCTGGACAAGATCTCGATCCTGCAGATCAAGTCCGAGCGCATCAGCGACGAGGGCAAGCTGGCCAACGTGCGCAAGGAGCTGTCGGCACTGGAAAAGACCTGGATGGCACACCCGGCGGCTGTGAAGGATATCGCCAAGCTGCGCGCCGACCTGAAGGAGGTCAACGAGCAGCTGTGGGACATCGAGGATGACATCCGGCTCAAGGAGAAGGCGCAGGCGTTCGACCAGGGCTTCATCGATCTGGCGCGCAGCGTCTACCTGCGCAACGACGAGCGCGCGCGCATCAAGAAAGCAATCAACCTGGCGCTCGGTTCGGCCTACGTGGAAGAGAAGTCCTACCAGGATTACACGCAGCGCGCGTAATCCCGTCCAAGCGGTAGATCCACGCCATGCGTGGATGGTGCCTGCCGCTCACCCCAGGTGGTCGGCGACGTAACGCTCGAAGGCGGCGATGCCGTCTTCGACGGTGATCAGTTCCATCACATCGTCGAACTCGATCTTGGTGCCCCACTTCAGATCAGCGGCCTGCTTGGCGAGGTACTTGCGCGCAGCGTCGTCGTAGCGGTCCACGCAGTAACGGCGGTCCGAGTACGGGCCACTGCGGTTCGGATTGCTGGCCGCATGCAGGCCGAGGACTTTCGCGCCCATCGCGTTGGCGATGTGCATCGGGCCGGAATCCGGCGTCATCACCAGGTTGGCGCGGGCCAGCAGGGCGGGCAACTGCTTGAGCGTGTCCTTGCCGACCAGGTCCAGTGCCGGTGTGTGCAGCTGCGCCTGGATCGCGTCGGCCATGCTGCGTTCCAGCTCGCTGCGGCCTCCGCACAGCACCACCTGCCAACCGCGCTGAGTCGCATGGTTGGCCACCGCAGCGTAGCGATCGGCGTACCAGTTGCGGCGCACGTGGCTGGAACACGGCGAGATCATCAGCAGCGGCCGGCCATCGTCCTGCCACTGTGCGTTGGCCCATTCATAGGCCGACTGCGGTACGGCCAGGTCCCAGCTGACCTCGGTCTGGCGCAGGCCCAGCGGTTCGCAGAAGCTGCCGATGGCGTCCAGTACATGGATGCCGGGACGGTCGGGGATGCGTTCGTTGATGAACAGTCCGTGCAGGTCCTTGGAGCGGCTGCGGTCGTAGCCGATGCGGCGCTCGGCCGGGATGAAGGCCGACAGCAGGTTGGCGCGGAACGCCACCTGCATCTGCAGCAGCGCTTCGAAGCGCCCCGGCGGTAGTTGCCTGCGCAGCTCCTTGACGCCGGCCATGCCGCTCTTCTTGTCGTAGGCATGGAAGGTGACGCCGGGCAGGCCATCAAGCAGCTTGTGCCCGGCCTTGTCGATGATCCAGTGGATCGGCGTGTCCGGGCGCGCGGCCTGCAGCGTGCGCACCAGGGGCACCACGTGGGTGACATCGCCGAGTGCGGACAGGCGCAGGAGGCACAAGGAAGAGGACGCTGATGCCATGTGTTGTTAGACTCAATGAGATGGTCGCATTCGACGCCAATGAAGCGCTGACGCCATGCCGCGAGGGTCGCGGCATCGGGGCCATTCTGTTCGACCGCGAGCGGCTGCGGCAAGCCGAGGTCGGCCTGTTCTCGCCCCAGCACTGGGGTAGCAAGGCCCGGCCGGTGGGTGAGGGCGGCCGCGGCAGCGCCTGGTTCATCGATGCGCCTTTCGGCGCCAGCGTGCTGCGCCACTATCTGCGCGGTGGTCTGGCGGCGAAGATCAGCCATGACCAGTACCTCTGGCGCGGCTCGGACCGGACCCGCAGCTTCGCCGAGTTCCGGCTGATGCGTGCCCTGCGCGAGAAGAAACTGCCGGTGCCGCGACCGATCGCGGCGTTCTACATGCGTGAGGGCCTGCGCTACCGGGCGGCGATCCTGATGGAACGGATAGAGGGTGTGCGCTCGCTGGCCGACCGGGCGCTGGTCGCTGGCCGGGGGGCGCCGTGGGAGGAGACCGGCCGGCTGATCGCCCGCTTTCACCGTGCCGGCCTGGACCATGCCGACCTCAATGCGCACAACATCCTGTTCGATGGCAACGGCCATGGCTGGCTGATCGACTTCGACCGCGGGGTGATCCGCATCCCGGCCACGGCCTGGCGCGAACGCAATCTCAAGCGCCTGCTGCGCTCGCTGATCAAGCTGCGCGGCGAGCGCAGCGTGGAAGACGTGCAGAAGGACTACGTGCGGCTGCGCCGCGCCTATGACATGGCCTGGAACCGGGGCACCTGATGGACTGGTCGTTGCGTTTCCTCGGCGTCGGCAATGCGTCGGCGGTCGAGCTGGGGTCGCCGATGTCGGTGATCGAGCGCGATGGCCGTCCGTGGCTGACCATCGATTGCGGCGGTGAAGGCCTGACCGCGTTCAAGGCGCACTACGGGCACATGCCGCAGGCACTGTTCGTCACCCATGTGCACCTGGACCACGTGGCCGGCTTCGAACGGTTGTTCGTGGACACCTTCTTCAACGCGCACCGGCGCGGCAAGGTGCGTCTGTATGTGCCCGCCACGGTGGTGCCGCTGCTGCACAAACGCATCGGCGACTACCCGAACGTGCTGGCCGAGGGCGGTGCCAACTTCTGGGATGCCTTCCAGCTGGTCGTGGTGGGTGAGGCGTTCTGGCACGAGGGTGTGCGCCTGGAGGCCTTCCCGGTGCGCCACCACTGGCCGGAGACGGCCTATGGCCTGCGCCTGCAGGGCGCGCTGACCTGGAGCGGCGATACCCGCCCGATTCCGGAGATGCTGGCCCGCTACGCCAATGACAATGAACTGATCGCCCACGACTGCGGCCTGCACGGCAATCCGTCGCATACCGGCGTGGCCGATCTGGAGCGCGAGTACAGCGCCGAGCTGCAGGCGCGGATGATGCTGTACCACTACGCCAGCGCGGCCGACGGCCAGGCGCTGGCCGCGCGCGGGCACCGCGTGGCGCAGCCGGGGCAGTGCGTGCCGCTGGCCAGCCCGACCGCAGCGCACGTCCTGGCGCAGGACCCGCCATGAACGATACCGGCCGGCCCGCTGATGCGGCGCTGGCTGCCGAACTGGAGGCGCTGGAGCGCGCGCTGCACGCACCGCAGGTGCGGGGTGATCGTGAGCGCCTGGCTGCATTGCTGGACGAGGATTTCAGCGAGATCGGCAGTTCCGGCCAATGCTACGGCCGTGCGGCCGCGCTGGCGGAAATTCCGCTGGAGCGGGCGCAGCTGTTGATCGAGTCGGAACAGTTCGCGGTGCGGCTGTTGGCCGGTGGCCTGGCCCAGGTGCGCTACCGCAGCCGCTATCACGTGGATGGCCAGGCGCAACGCTGGGTGCTGCGCAGCTCGCTGTGGCGCTGGCACGGGCAACGGTGGCGGATGCTGTTCCATCAGGGAACGCCCGAAGCACGGTAGCGCCGGGCCATGCCGGGCGAAGGGCGCCAACCAAGGTTGGCGTCTACCCAAGCGGCGGGCATCGCCCGAAAAGGCGATGGCCCCGCCGGCTGACCTCGGCGCCCGCGTCGATCGATACCGTTGCTGCCTTCCGGCCCTGGCGGGATTTTCGACCTAGCGTCGCGAGGGGCCGACGGGGCCACCATAGAGACGTTG
The DNA here is from genome assembly GCF_059369755.1 of Stenotrophomonas sp. YJH_SMC_57. Classification (NCBI taxonomy): domain Bacteria; kingdom Pseudomonadati; phylum Pseudomonadota; class Gammaproteobacteria; order Lysobacterales; family Lysobacteraceae; genus Stenotrophomonas; species Stenotrophomonas sp. YJH_SMC_57. The sequence goes on along the minus strand of NZ_JCAFSZ010000009.1, from coordinate 146,411 downwards.
GCCGCCCAGTGGGCGTCCAGTTCACGGATCAGGGGAAGCAGCGCGCGATGCGCCAGAGACCACAGCCGGACTGCACATCAGCTGGCTGATGGCAGAGGCGCATTCTAGCGCAGGCAGGCCCATCGACGCCAGCTTCGCGCACTGAATCGGCTGTAACCCGTTCCCGGCAACGGCGGCCGGGGCGCACCCCCGTTGCTAGAATGCCGGCCAGGAGGAACGACCTCCCCCACATCGGGACCCAATGACCAGGACGGCCTGGCCCTACCAAGAGGAGGGCCGTCATGGCCTGGATCTATCTGTTGTTCGCCGGCCTGCTGGAAATCGTCTGGGCCGTGTCCATGAAGCAGTCAGAAGGCTTCACCCGGCTCACGCCTACCGTGGTCACGATCGTCGGCATGATCGCCAGTTTCTGGCTGCTGGCCGTGGCCATGCGCAGCCTGCCGCTGGGCACCGCTTATACGATCTGGACCGGCATCGGCGCGGTCGGCGCGTTCGTGGTCGGCATCGTGTTCCTTGGTGAGCAGGTCAGCTCGATGCGGATCGGCGCAGCGGTGCTTATCGTTTCTGGCCTGGTTTTGATGAAACTCTCCAGCAGCTGAGAGTTTATCCGGGCGGTTATATGTGCGCTCGGGGTGTTTGCCGTGAATAGGGAATGTGCATTTTCGGCAAAATAAATTCATTCACGTATTTTATTTGACGCACGTCATGAAAATTATGTGGGTGATTCACGCGGCACTGTCGGCGCCCGTCGCACAGTGCCGCCATTCGTGGAGCGGAATCGGGGAGTTTTTGCTCCGGCGGATACGCTGACGCGTCGTCTTCGCTGCGCGCCCGCGTGAAGATTTGAGATTTTCAGAAGTTAATGCCGCCAGGCCTTGTTCCCGCATCGGGAGCCGGGATGGGCCGCATCGTCTTCAAAAAAACCTGCCCGCAGTGCCATCCGGTCTTTTCATGGAGATTTACCGATGAACCGCATTTACCGTCTGGTTTTCAATCGCGCCCTCGGCGTAATGCAGGTTGCATCGGAGGTCGCCCAGAATCCCGGCGGAAGTGCGGTTACCGCGAAGCGGCCACCGCGTCTGCGGGCGCATCAGCTGGCGGTCGCACTGGTGGCCACGCTGGCCAGCGGTTCGGCCTTCGCAGCGTGCACAGGCACCACGATCGTCAACTGCGACAGCTCCACCAACATCAACAACTACGCCAACCCGAGCAGCGGCCTGACGTTGAACATCGCCAGCGGCGCGGTGTTCAGCGTGCCTCTGCTGTTGGGCGGCAATGCGGTGACGTTGAGCGGCAGCAACACCACGGTCAACAACGCCGGCACGATCGATCCGTTCCTGACCGGTGGGCTCAGCTTGGCCGCGGCCGGCCTGGTGGTCGGCAACAACACCGCCGGTGGCAGCGCGATCACGGTCAACAACCAGACCGGCGGCCAGATCAAGGGCATCTTCAACATCGGTACTTTGCTGGGCTTCGGCGGCCAGGCGATAACCGCGCAGAATGCCGCAGGTGGGACCACCACGCTGGTCAATGATGGTGCGATTGGAATGTCGCTGCTGGGGGTAGGGCAGCTTGCGGATGCGACGTCGGTGGTGACCTATGGCGGGGCACAGGCCAACGTGACCAACCGTGGCAGCATCACCGGCCGTGTCGGCCTCGGTGCTTCGACAGGCAATACGTTCACCAATGCGGGCACGATCACCGGCAGTGTGCATCTGGGCGATTCCACCGGCGGCAATACCTTCACTGCCGTGGCAGGGTCCAGCGTGGTTACCGGTGGCGGCAGCGCACCTGCCGGCGTGCTCGCTGGCGTAACCGGGGTGAAGGTCGCAGCGGCGGGCACCGTTGACGCAGGCATCGGCACCGGTGCCGCCAACAACACCCTGGTGCTGCAGGACAACGCCAGCAACAACGGGCCTGCGTCGAGCATCGGCTGGACCAACTACATCGGCTTCCAGAAGCTGACCGTCAACAGCGGCACCTGGAACCTGCAGGGACCGTGGTCGGGCACGGGCGCGATCACCCTCGGCGGTGGCGTGGTGAACTTCAACAGCAACACCTCATTCGGTACCGGCCTGTTCACCGTCACTGGTGGTTCGATTGCGGCGAGCGGTGCGGGGCTGTCGCTGGGCAACAATTTCACCCTTAATGGCGGGTTGACCCTGGCTGGTGCCCAGGGCTTCGGCCTGGGGGGCCTGTTGTCCGGTACCGGCGGGCTGACGGTGAACAACACCGGCATCGTCACCCTGGGCGGCGCGAACCTGTTCAGCGGTGGCGTCAACCTCAATGCCGGCGGCCTGGTGCTGGGCAATGCCGGGGCGCTCGGCAGCGGCAGCCTGACCGTCGGTGGCAGCGCCTCGCTGGATACGACGGCCGGCTTCAGCCTGGCCAACAACCTGGTGATCAATGGTGGCGGCGCGCTGAACCTGCTGGGCAGCAATGCGTTGTCATTGAACGGCTCGATCTCCGGTGCCGGCAATCTGACCAAGAACGGTGCCGGCACCCTGACCTTGAACGGCGCCAATTCGCTGACCGGCAATTTCAACCTGGCCGGAGGTGCGTTGGCACTGGGCGCGGGTGGCACCCTGTCGCCCACCGGTGCGATCACGGTCGGCATCGGCACCAGCCTTGACCTGTCTGCAGCGGGCAACCAGACCATCGGTTCGCTGGCTGGGCTTGGCGGCTCGGTCAACCTTGGCAGCCGCACGCTCACGCTCGGCGGGCTGGGCAATACCAGCTACAGCGGCACCTTCGCCGCAGGCACGGGTGGCCTGGTCAAGCTCGGCTCCGGCGTGCAGACCCTGTCAGGCGTCAACAACCTCAGTGGCGGCGTGGCGCTCAATGCCGGTGGCCTGCTGCTGGGCAACGCGGCTGCGCTGGGCAGCGGTGCGCTCAGCGTCGGCGGCAACGTGACGCTGGATGGCACCACGGGCGCGCTTGCGCTCGGCAACACGGTCAATCTGGGGGCGGGCAGCATCCTCAACCTGTCCGGCAGCCAGGCACTTACGTTCAACGGCGTGATCGGTGGGACCGGCAGCCTGGTCAAGAACGGTGCGACCACCCTGACCCTCAACAACGCCAACACCTTCAGTGGTGGGCTGTCACTTGCTGCCGGTGGCCTGGTGCTCGGCAATGCCGCTGCGCTCGGAACCGGCGCCCTGAACGTCGGCGGTGCGGTGACGCTGGATGCAGGGTCTGCGCTGAGCGTGGGCAATGGCATCAACCTTGGCGTGGGCGGGCTGCTGAATGTGCTGGGCAGCAATGCGCTGACCCTGGGCGGTGCCATCGGTGGTACCGGCAGCCTGGTCAAGAACGGAGCGGCCACGCTGACGCTGGGGGGTGCGAATACCTTCACCGGTGGCCTGGCGATCAACGCGGGCAAGGTGGCGGTGGGCAGCGGCGGAAGCCTGGCCGCCGGTGGTGCGGTCAGCCTGGCCGGTGCCGGCGCGGACCTGGATATCTCGGCCGGAGGCAACCAGACCATCGGTGCCTTGTCCGGCATTGCCGGCAGCACTGTGACGCTGGGCGGCAGCACGCTCACCTTCGGTGATGCCACCAACCAGACGTTCGCCGGGGTGATCGGTGGCACCGGTGGACTGGTCAAGCAGGGAACCGGCACGCAGACGCTGAGCGGCGCCAATACGTTCAGCGGTGGCCTGAACCTGGCCGCGGGCGGCCTGCTGCTGGGCAACAACAGTGCAATCGGCAGTGGCGCGCTGACCGTCAGCGGAAACGGTACGCTCGATGGCTCGGCCGCACTGAACCTCGGCAACGCCATCAACCTGGGTGCGGCGCTGACCCTGCCGGGCAGCCAGAACCTCACGTTGGGCGGCAACATCACCGGCACCGGCAGCCTGACCAAGAACGGCGCCTCGCTGCTGACCTTGAATGGCACCAACACCTTCAGCGGTGGCCTGACGCTCAACGCCGGCAGCCTGCTGCTCGGCAACAGTGGCGCACTTGGCAGTGGCGTGTTGAATGTGGGAGGCAGCGCGTCGCTGGACGGCAGCGCGGCGCTGAACCTGGCCAACAACGTGGCCCTCGGCAGCGGGGCGGTGTTGTCGCTGCCGGGTTCGCAGGCGATCACGCTCGGCGGGGTGGTGTCCGGTGCGGGCGGCCTGGTCAAGAACGGTGCCAGCACGCTCACCCTCAACGGTGCCAACACCTTCGCAGGTGGCCTGACGCTCAATGGCGGCGGCCTGATGCTGGGCAATGCCGGCGCGCTTGGAACCGGACTGCTTGCGGTCGGTGCAAACGCCACACTCGACAGCTCGGTGGCCTTGAACCTGGCCAATGCAATCGATCTCGATGCCGGCGCGCAGTTGAGCCTGACCAGCAACCAGAACACGGCCCTGGGCGGCCTGGTCACGGGCACCGGCGGCCTGATCAAGACCGGAACCGGCGTGCTCTCGTTGAACAACAGCAATCTCTTCAGCGGTGGCCTTGCGTTGAATGCAGGTGGCCTGTCGGTTGGTGCCAACGGCGCGCTCGGCACGGGGGCGTTGAACATCGGCGGCAACGTTTCGCTGGATGCCGGCGCTGCGGTGACGTTGGCCAATGCAGTGAACCTGGGGGCCAACACGCTGACCCTGCCGGGCAGCAACAACCTGACACTGACCGGTGTGGTGGGCGGGACCGGTGGCCTGATCAAGAACGGTGCCTCGACGCTGACGCTGTCCGGAGCCAACACCTTCGTGGGCGGAGCCACGGTCAACGCCGGTACGCTCGCACTCGGTGCCGGCGGCAGCCTCGCCGCAGGCGGCGCCGTGGATCTTGCCGGTGCGGGTGCAACCCTGGATATCTCCGCGGCGGGCGCCAACCAGACCATCGGCGCGTTGAACGGCGTGGCCGGCAGCCAGGTTGCGCTGGGTACGCAGTCACTCACCTTCGGCGGCGCCAGCAATGGCAGCTTTGCCGGCGTCATCGATGGCAGTGGCGGGCTGGTCAAGACCGGCACCGGCGTACAGACGCTGTCCGGCGCGAATACCTTCGGCGGCGGTGTCGCACTGAATGCCGGTGGCCTGGTTCTTGGCAACACGGGGGCGCTGGGAACCGGGGCGCTGGCGATCGGAGGCACCACCACGCTGGACAACACGGTGGCGGTGAACCTGGCCAATGCAGTGAACTTCGGCAACGGCACGCAGTTGACGCTGGGCGGCAGCAATGACGTCACCCTGGGCGGCGTCGTGGCGGGCAACGGCAGCCTGGTCAAGAACGGTACCGGCCTGCTTACCCTCAACAACACCAATACCTTCGGCGGTGGCCTGACCTTGAACGGTGGTGGGCTGGTGGTCGGCGCCAACGGCGCACTGGGGGGTGGCGCGCTGGCGGTGAATGCCAGCACCACGCTGGATGCAGGTGCCGGCGTCAGCCTGGGCAATGCGATCAACCTGGCCTCGGGTGTTGCGCTGACCCTGCCGGGCAGCAACACGCTGACATTGTCGGGGGTGATCGATGGCGACGGCAGCCTGATCAAGAACGGTGCAACCACGCTGACGCTGTCCGCTGCCAACACCTATACCGGTGGTACCACCATCAATGACGGCACGCTGGCACTGGGCCTGGGCGGCAGCCTTGCCGCGGCGGGGGATGTCACTCTGGGTAACGCCGGCGCCGCTTTCGATATCTCCGGTGCGGGCGGCAGCCAGACCATCGGCGCGCTCAATGGCGTGGGTGGAACCACGCTGGCGCTGGGGGGTAATTCGTTGACCTTCGGCACCGCCAGCAACGCCGCCTTCGGTGGCGTCATCAGTGGCAGCGGCGGCCTGGTGAAGGTAGGTGCGGGCGTACAGACCCTGTCCGGCGCCAACACCTTTGGTGGCGGCGTGACGCTCAATGCCGGTGGCCTGGTGCTGGGCAACGATGCCGCGCTGGGTACCGGTACGCTCACTGTCGGCGGTGCGTCGACGCTGGACACCACCGGGCTGGCCACGCTGGCCAACAACATCGCGCTCAATGCCGGGCTGACCGTGCTCGGCACCCACGCATTGACCCTCAATGGCGTTCTGTCCGGTACGGGCAGCCTGACCAAGGAGGGCGGCGCGACGCTGACCTTGAACGGCGCCAACACTTACACCGGTGGCACCAACATCAACGCCGGTACGCTGGCGCTGGGCGCCAATGCCAGCCTGTCGGCAACCGGCACGGTCAACCTCGCCACCGGCGCCACGCTGGATCTGTCTGCGGGCAACGGCACGCAGCAGTTCGGCACCCTGATCGGCAACGGCACAATCAACCTCGGCGCCAATGCGATCGAGGTGGGTGGGGCGAGCAATGGCACCTTCAGCGGTTCGATCACCGGTACCGGTGGCCTGACCAAGGTCGGTGCCGGCACTGAAACCCTGACCGGAACCAACACCTATACCGGCGGCACGCTGATCAATGCCGGTACGCTGGCGATCGGCCCGGGTGGCAGCCTGGCGGCAACCGGTGCGGTGACGCTTGCTGCACCGGGGACCGGCTTCGACATCTCGACATCCGGCGCCGACCAGACCATTGGTTCGCTGGCCGGCGTAGCTGGCTCCAACGTGAGCCTGGGCGCGCAGTCGCTGATCCTCGGCGGGGTGGCCAACAGCGTGTTCGACGGTGCGATTTCAGGCACCGGCGGCCTGGTCAAGAACGGAGCTGGCGTCCTGACCCTGGGCGGCACAAATCTGTTCAGCGGTGGCGTCGCACTCAACGGCGGTGGCCTGGTGGTCGGCAACGGTGCTGCGCTGGGCGGTGGCGCGTTGTCGGTCGGCGGCAACGCGACGCTGGACGCTTCGACGGGTGTCACTCTGGGCAACAACATTGGGCTCGCAGCGGGTGTCACTCTCGATCTTCTGGGCAGCAACGCGCTGACGCTGGGCGGTGTGATTTCCGGTACCGGCGGCCTGATCAAGAACGGTGCGGCGACCGTGACCCTGACCGGTGCGAATACCTACACCGGAGGCACCACCATCAACAGCGGCACGCTGGCCATCGGTGCTGGTGGCAGCCTGGCATCGACCGGCGCGGTGAACCTGGCAGGTACCGGTACCCTCGATATCTCTGCGGGCAACCAGACCATCGGTTCGCTGGCCGGCGTGGCAGGCAGCACGGTGGCACTCGGTGGCAGCACGCTGAGCCTGGGCGGCACGGTGGACAGCACCTTCAACGGCGCGATCAGCGGCAACGGTGGCCTGATCAAGAATGGTGCCGGCGTGCAGACGCTCAATGGCGCGAGCACCTTCAGTGGTGGCGTAACGCTCAATGCCGGTGGCCTGGTGCTCGGCAACAACGCTGCGCTGGGCACCGGCGCGGTAACGGTGGGTGGCAATGCCACGCTCGATTCGAACACCGCAGTGACGCTGGCCAACAACTTCATCCTCAACAGCGGGCTGACCGTACTGGGCAGCAACAACCTCACCTTCAACGGCAACCTGAGTGGCGCCGGCTCGCTGACCAAGGAAGGCGCCGCGACGCTGACCTTGAACGGCACCAACAGCTACACCGGAGGCACCTTCATCAATGCCGGTACGCTGGCGTTGGGCGCAGGCGCGAGCCTGCACGCCGGTGGCATCGTCAACCTGGCTTCGGGCGCGACCTTCGATCTGTCGGCAGGCAATGGCACGCAGACCTTCGGCACCCTGATCGGCAACGGCACGGTGAACCTGGGCGCCAATACGCTGACGATCGGTGATGCCAGCAACGGCACGTTCAGTGGTTCGATCGGCGGCACCGGTGGGCTGGTCAAGGAAGGCAGCGGCACCGAGACCCTGACCGGCACCAACACCTTCACCGGTGGCACTACGATCAATGCCGGCACGCTGGCGATCGGCGCGGGCGGCAGCCTGGCCGCGACCGGCGCAGTGACCCTGGCCAATGCCGGTACCGCCTTCGACATCAGTGCAGGGGGCGCGCAGTCCATCGGCTCGCTGGCCGGCGTGGCCGGCAGCACGGTGTCGCTGGGTGGCAGCACGCTGACACTCGGTGGCGTGGGCAACACCACGTTCGCTGGTGACATCACCGGTACCGGCGGCCTGGTCAAGAACGGTGCCGGCGTGCAGACGCTGAGCGGCAACAATACCTTCAGCGGTGGCGTGGCGCTCAACGCCGGTGGCCTTGCCCTGGGCAACAACAACGCGCTGGGAACCGGCACGCTGACGGTGGGCGGAAACGCCACGCTGGACGGCACCACGGCATTGACCCTGGCCAATGGCATACAGCTGGCCAGCGGCACGCTGACCTTGCCTGGCAGCAACGCGCTGACCTTGAATGGTGCGATCGGTGGTGCCGGCGGCCTGCTGAAGGACGGTGCCTCGACGGTCACCCTCGGTGGTGCCAGCACCTATACCGGCACCACCACCATCAACAGCGGAACGTTGGCGGTGGCGGCCGGTGGCAGCCTGTCCGGTGCCAGCACGGTCAACCTGGCCGGTACCGGGACACTGGATATCAGTGCCGGCGGCAACCAGAGCATCGGCGGCCTGGCGGGTGTGACCGGGTCCAGCGTGCTGCTGGGTGGCGCAACCCTGAGCACCGGCGGCAACAATGGCAACACTACGTTCGGCGGTGTGCTCAGTGGTACCGGCGGCCTGGTGCAGGGCGGTACCGGCACGCTTACCCTGACCGGCAGCAATACCTACACCGGTGGCACCACCATCAACGGCGGCAGCACGCTGCAGATCGGCAATGGCGGCAGCACCGGGTCGGTACTGGGTGACATCACCAACAATGGCAGCCTGGTCTACAACCTCGGCACCACCGCAACCGTGGGTGGCGTGGTCAGCGGCAGCGGCGGCCTGACCCAGGCCGGCAGCGGTACGCTGGTGCTGACCGGCAACAACACCTACACCGGCGGCACCACCATCAATACGGGCGGCACGCTGCAGGTCGGCAATGGCGGTGCGACCGGCGCGATCGTCGGTGACATCAGCAACAACGGCGCACTGGTATCCAACGTCGCCGGCAACACCACGCTGGGCGGCACCATCAGTGGCAGTGGCGGCCTGACCCAGGCCGGCAGCGGCACGCTGACCCTGACCGGCAACAACACCTACACCGGCGGTACCACCATCAATACCGGTGGCACGCTGCAAGTGGGCAACGGCGGTGCGACCGGTGCGATCACCGGCAACGTCGCCAACAACGGCAGCCTGGTGTTCGACGTGGCGGGCAATACCACCGTCGGCGGTGCGATCAGTGGCAGTGGCGGCCTGACCCAGGCCGGCAGTGGCGTGCTGACCCTGGTCGGCAACAACACCTACAGCGGCGGCACCACCATCAATGCGGGCGGTACGCTGCAGGTGGGCAACGGCGGTGCCAGCGGTGCGATCACCGGTGATATCACCAACAATGGCGCACTGATCTCCAACGTTGCAGGCAACACCCTGCTGGGCGGCACTATCAGCGGCAGCGGTGGCCTGACCCAGGCGGGCAGCGGCACGCTGGTACTGACCGGTACCAATACCTACACCGGCGGCACCACCATCAATACCGGTGGCACGCTGCAGCTGGGTAACGGCGGAGCAACGGGTTCCATCGTCGGTGACATCACCAACAATGGCTCGCTGGTGTCCGGCGTGGCCGGCAACACCACGCTGGGCGGAACCATCAGCGGCAGCGGTGGCCTGACCCAGGCGGGCAGCGGCACGCTGACCCTGACCGGCAACAATACCTACACCGGCCCGACCACCATCAACGCCGGTGGTACGCTGCAGGTGGGCAATGGCGGCGCCACCGGAGCGATCGGCGGCAGCGTCACCAACAACGGTAGTCTGGTGTTCAACGTGGGTGGAAACACCACCGTCGGCGGGGCGATCAGCGGCAGCGGCGGCCTGACCCAGGCCGGCAGTGGCACGGTGACCCTGACCGGTAACAATACCTATACCGGCGGGACCACCATCAACGCGGGCGGCACGCTGCAGGTCGGCAACGGCGGCGCCAGCGGCGCGATCACCGGCAACGTCACCAACAATGGCAGCCTGGTGCTCAACGTGAGTGGAAACACCACCGTCGGCGGAACCATCAGCGGCAGCGGCGGCCTGACCCAGGCCGGTAGCGGTACCGTCACCCTCACCGGCAACAACACCTATACCGGTGGCACCACCATCAATGCCGGTGGCACTGTGCAGGTTGGCAATGGCGGCGCCAGCGGATCGATCACCGGCAACATCACCAACAACGGCGGCCTGGTCATCAATACCGGTGGCACCACGACACTGGGCGGCAGCATCAGTGGCGGTGGCAGCATCGTGCAGGCCGGCCCGGGCGGCCTGAACCTCGGTGGCAACAGTGGTGGCTTCAGCGGCACCGGCCAGGTCACCGGCGGTGGCCTCAATGTCACCGGCACCATCGGTGGCCAGTGGACCATCGGCAGCGGTACCGGACTGTCCGGCACCGGCACCATTGGCGGTACCGGTGGTGGCGTGACCGTATCCAGCGGCGGCGTGCTGTCGCCGGGCAATGGCCCCGGCAACGGCAGTGGCACCGGCAATGGCGTCGGTACCATCACCATCGGTGGCAACCTGACCCTGTCGCCGGGCAGTACGCTGGGTATCGATCTGGGCGCCACCGGCAGTGACACGGTGCAGGTGGGAGGCAGCGCCAACGTGGGCGGCAGCACCGTGCAGGTGAACACCATTTCGCCGAGCACCAGCTACCAGCAGGGCCAGCAGTACACGGTGGTCAATGCGGGCGGCGGCGTCAGCGGCCAGTTCGCCGCGGCGACCACGCCGTCGGCCTTCCTGACCATCACCCCGGTCTACACCGCGAACACCGCCAACCTGAAGATCGATGTGGCGCAGACCGCAGCGTTCACCACCGTGGCGAAGACGCGCAACCAGTACAACACGGCTGCGGCGCTGGACAGCCTGCCGCAGAGCGGTCCGGCGCTGGGCCTGTACAACACGCTGCTGATGTACGACGCCGGCACTGCGCGCAGCGCATTCGACCAGCTCTCCGGCGAAGTGCATGCGGCCAGCCGAGCGGTGCTGCTGTATGACAACTACCTGGAAGAAGGCATCCGCCAGCGCCTGGGCAGCGAGTTGCCCACCGTGCGTGGCGAGCGCGCTTCGGCGTGGCTGGCCGGCAGCGGCAAGGTGTTCAAGCAGGATGGCGATGGCAACGGCGACGAGATCCGTTCCAACCGCAATGCGGTGATGGCCGGCGTGGACTGGCAGCTGGGTGAGCACGTGGTGCTGGGTGCGGCCGCAGGCAGCGAGCGGTTGGATACACGGCTGTACGATCGCAACTCGCGTGCCCGCCTGCGCGGTACCACCTTCGGCCTGTATGCACAGGGCGAGTGGAACAACGGCTTCGCGGTGGGCGGCAGCGTGTCGCGCGGCGATTACCGCACGCGCACCACCCGTGAGGTGCCGTTGCTGGGCCAGACCCTGCACAGCCGCCAGGATTCGGATGTGACCATCGCCCAGGTGGAGGGCAGCTGGACCTGGACCCACGGCAGGACCCAGCTGCAGCCGTACGTGCAGTTCACCAGGCACTGGGTCGACAGCGATCGTGCGACGGAGCAGGGCGGCAGCGCTGCGCTGGTGCTGGAAGGCGGCAAGGACACGCTCAATGTCAGCACGGTGGGCGTGCGGGGCCGCTGGGAGGTGGGCAGCGGCGAGCGCTTCCCGGCACAGCTGACCGTCGGCCTGGGGTGGCAGCACGCCTCCGGTGACACCGACGTGGCCAGCCGCAACCGCTTCGCGGTGGGTGGCGATGCCTTCGACGTCTACAGCGCGGTGATGGCACGCAATGCGCTGGTCAGCCAGGTCGGCGTGGCGGTCGGGCTGGGCCGCAACAGCCAGCTGTCGATGTTCGTGCAGGGCCAGCACGGCGATGGCCGCCGCGATGTCGGCGGGCAGATCAACCTGCGCGTGGGCTTCTGAGGGGAGTAGGCCGGCAACGGATCCACGCACACCGTGGATCCGGGGCGGAGCGGAGGGCTACACCCTTCGCTCCATCTCCACGGCGTCGATCCCGGCGCCGTGGCCATCGGGTATCACCCGTGTCACGTGGAAGCCGAGGCCGGCATAGAAGCCTTGCGTGTGCTGGCTGGTGCTGAGCGTGATGTGCGTGATCGACGAGTCCGCCTCGGCCTGGCGCAGGCGTGCCAGCGTCAGTTCGCGGCCGATGCCCTGCCGGTGCAGCGCGCGCTGGACCATGCCCCAGCAGAAGCCGGCGCTGCCATCGCCGCGGCGCGACAGGCCGCCACAGGCCACGATGGTGCTATCGCGCTCGATGACCTGGAATACACAGTCGGTGGCCTGTTCGCGCAGGAAGCGTTCGAAGTCGCTGCGCTCTTCCGGCGCGAAGTAGGTGGGTACGTTGCTGTCGAAAATCGACAGGCAGGCGCTGGCATCTGCGGGGCGGTAGAGGCGGAGTTTCATGCGCCCACGATAGTCGATCGGCAGTAGCAGAAGATCCACGCCACGCACGGATTCAGGGGGGGCACGCCATGCGTGTTTTCCCTCAGGCCGAAATGCCCGCCAGTGCCGCGTACATCACCACGAAGGTCACCAGGAACAGGTACACGCCGCCGATGGCGAGGTAGCGCAGTACGGTGAACGCCTTGTTGCCGCCATACACGCGCTGCTGCATCCACAGCAGGTACACCGGAACCGCCAGCCACAGCAGGGCATACAGCCATTGGCTGAGCGTGGCGATCGTGGGTGATGCGAAGGCGTTGCCGATGCCGGCGACGATGAACGTTGCCAGCAGCACCATCATCAGCCAGCAGTGGCTGTAGAGGGCGACTACCAGGTGCTCGAGATAACCCATCGGTCGCCGGAGGTAGGCGATGCGCAGTACCAGTGCGAACACCGGCATCAGGAAGAACAACGCACCGGGCAGCGCAGTGAGGATCGCCTGCATGTAGAGGTCAGCCTTGCCGCCCATGCGCTTGATGTTGGTGTTGCCGTTCTGCAGGCGCTTGTTGAGCCATCGGTTGGCGAACTGCGGCCAACCATCGAGGACGACGGGATTGCTGTCCGCATCCCAGGGTTTGCCGTTGACGGTGTGATCGAAGAAGGTGCCGTATCCGCCTGTGGTGGTTTCAGCAGGGACGACGGTGCCGGTGCCATCGAGTTCTGCCTTGCGCTGTGCGGCGGCGGCATTCACTGCGGCTTTCGCCATGGCGAAGCCGGCGTTGCCGGTGGCGGGGGAGCTGGCCTGCTGTTGGTCGATCAGCGCCAGCTGTCGTGCGCGTGCGGCTTCGACCTGTTCCACGGTGGTGGCCTTGGCGTACACCGAGCCGCGCCCGTCGCCCACACCGAAATCGTCGACGTGCACGAACAGCTTGCCGACGAAGAAGGTGAACAGCGTGAGGATGACGAACAGCCGCAGTGGCTGTACGTACCCCACCCTGCGGCCCTTGAGGTAGTTCAGCGCGATGCGGCCGGGCACCCAGAGGTCGCGCAGCGTGCGGAAGATGCGCCCATCCAGGTGCCAGAAGGATTCGAACACTTCCTCGATGGCGTGGCCGACATGCTTGAGCGGGTTGTGCGCCGATTGCCCGCAGCGATGGCAGTAATGGCCATGCAGGGCGGTGTCGCAGTTCTCGCAGGCGGCGTGAGCGTGGTCGGTCGAGCTCATGGGCGATCGGGCGGCGTTGGATGAAGGCGCCTACGATAGCGAATTTTCAGGTTTCGTTCAGTTTTGTTTGAGGGGCTGCGGGAGTGTGAAAGGCGACCAAGAGCATCCACGCATGGCGTGGATCTACGGGTCGGTCTGGAGGAACAAGCCCCTCTGTTGAGGGGCTGCCCCGACAGGGGCGGGGAGAGGCCGGCAAAGGGAGGGGCCCAAAGGTTGCGCAGCAACGTTTGGGGCGAAGCGCGCGTAGCGCGTTTCGCGTCCCTCGCCAGATAAATAAAAAAGGCCACCCGAAGGGCGGCCTTTTTTATTTATCTGGCGGAGAGAGGGGGATTCGAACCCCCGAAGCGCGGTTTAGACGCTTACACACTTTCCAGGCGTGCTCCTTCAACCACTCGGACACCTCTCCGGATCCCTGCCATCGGCAAACGCCTCAGCAGGGGCGCAGATTCTAGCGGGCCGCGCGGCACTTCACAAGCACCCTGGTCAGGAACCGGCGAAGGGCGTGCCGGGGGCGAGGGGGCTGGACAGGCATGGCACAATGGAACATCCGATGGAAGACGGTGGCCTGATGTCCTATCTCGTCCTTGCCCGCAAGTGGCGTCCGAAGCGTTTTGCCGAGCTGGTGGGCCAGGAACACGTGGTCCGCGCGCTCAGCAATGCGCTGGACAGTGGCCGGGTCCACCATGCGTTCCTGTTCACCGGTACGCGTGGCGTGGGCAAGACCACCATCGCGCGCATCTTCGCCAAGTCGCTGAACTGCGAGCAGGGCACCAGCGCCGACCCGTGTGGCCAGTGCGCGGCCTGCCTGGACATCGACGCCGGCCGTTACATCGACCTGCTGGAGATCGACGCCGCGTCCAACACCGGCGTGGATGACGTGCGCGAGGTGATCGAGAACGCGCAGTACATGCCGTCGCGCGGCAAGTTCAAGGTCTACCTGATCGACGAAGTGCACATGCTGTCCAAGGCGGCGTTCAACGCGCTGCTGAAGACGCTGGAAGAGCCGCCGGAACACGTCAAGTTCCTGCTGGCCACCACCGACCCGCAGAAGCTGCCGGTGACCGTGCTCAGCCGCTGCCTGCAGTTCAATCTCAAGCGCCTGGACGAGGATCAGATCCAGGGCCAGATGACCCGCATCCTGGCGGCGGAAGACATCGAGGCCGACGACAGCGCGATCGTGCAGCTGGCCAAGGCCGCTGACGGCAGCCTGCGCGACGGCCTGTCGCTGCTGGACCAGGCGATCGCCTATGCCGGTGGCGCGCTGCGCGAGGACGTGGTGCGCACCATGCTGGGCACGGTCGACCGCACCCAGGTGGCGGCGATGCTGGATGCGCTGGCCGAGGGCGATGGCCCGCGCCTGTTGCAGGTGGTGGCCGCGCTGGCCGAGTTCTCGCCGGACTGGAGTGGCGTGCTGGAAGCGCTGGCCGAAGGCCTGCACCGTATCCAGGTGCAGCAGCTGGTGCCGGGTGCGGCCGTTGCCGAAGGCCTGGATGCCACCGCCTTTGCCGAGCGCCTGCGCCCTGAAGTGGTGCAGCTCTGGTACCAGATGGCCTTGAACGGTCGTCGTGACCTGCCGCTGGCGCCGAGCCCGCGTGCCGGCTTCGAGATGGCGGTGCTGCGCATGCTGGCGTTCCGTCCGGCCGCCGCGGTACCGCCGGTACCGAAGTCGGTGGAAGGTGCAGCAGGAGGCAACGTTGCCGGTGGTGGCAGCGGCGCCGGGACCCACGAGGCGACGCCGGCCGCTGCCGCCGCTTCGGCAGGCCCGGCCGCGACGGTACAGGTGGCTGCCCCGATGCAGGCCGCGCCGCGCGAACCCGATCCCGAACCTGAGCCGGCCCCGCAACCGGAACCGGACCCGACACCGGAACCCGAGCCGGTGCCGGTGCAAGAGCCCGTGCAGCCGCCACCGATGAAGGCCGAGGTGGAAGCGCAGGTGCCGCCGGCTGAGCCAGCAGCGAGCGACGACCTGCCGCCGTGGGCTACCGATGAGGCCGAGGCGCGCGACGAGGCGCTGGCGGTCGAGATGGCCAGCCCGGAGGCGGCCATGGTGGCGCCCTGGCAGGAACCGCCGAGCCCGGCAGCAGTACCTGCTGATGCGGAACCTGTCGAGCGGGAGCGCCCATTCCGCACCGAAGGCATCGCCATCGCCCCGGCCGAGCCGGCGATGGTGCTCGACGCCGCGCCGCTGGAAGGTGTCAGCGAACTGGCCAGTGCCGAGGACTGGCTGGATCTGGTCGCCAACAGCGGCCTCAGCGGCCCCTCGCGGCAGTTGGCGGCCAACGCGGCGTTCATCAGTTGCCAGCACGGGACCTTGAAACTGGGCCTTTCGCCCGGATTTGAATACCTGCGCTCCGAGCGCGCGCTGGCTGCCCTGGGCGAGATGCTGCAGAAGGCCCTTGGCCAGGCGCCGAAGATCGTGGTCGAGACCGTGGAAACCGAACACGTTCCGGCCGAGACCCTGCACCAGCGGGCGGACCGCCAGCGTGGCGAGCGGCAGCAGGTGGCAGAGGCCGTTTTCATGGACGACCCGGAAGTGCAGGTGCTGATCCAACAGCACGGCGCGCGGGTTGTTTCCGATTCCATCCGTACTTTTGACGAGTAAGACACCATGCGCGGAAACATCGCCCAACTGATGCAGCAGGCCCAGAAGATGCAGGAGAACCTGCAGAAGGCCCAGGAAGAAATCGCCAAGATCGAAGTGACCGGCAGTGCTGGTGGCGGCATGGTCAGCGTGACCCTGACCGGCGCCAAGGAGTGCCGCAAGGTGCGCATCGACCCGTCGCTGGCCAGCGACCCGGAAATGCTGGAAGACCTGATCGCGGCCGCCTTCAATGACGCCTCGAACAAGATCGATGCCGAGTCGAAGTCGAAGATGGGGTCGGCCACCGCCGGCATGCAGCTGCCGCCGGGCATGAAGCTGCCGTTCTGATGCGTGATATGGCACCCGGTTGCCGGGTGCCATCGACTGCTCCAACCCCCGGTCGAGCATGGCTCGACCCTACAAAGCCTGTCGCCGTGTCCGCACCCCTGCTTGAACAATTGATCGACGCACTGCGGGTGCTGCCTGGCGTTGGCCAGAAGACCGCGCAGCGCATGGCCTACCATCTGCTCGAGCGAGAGCGCGAAGGTGGCCAGCGCCTGGCCGAGACCCTGGCGCTGGCGGTGGAGCGCATCGGCCACTGCGCGCAGTGCCGCGACTTCAGCGAAACCGAGCTGTGCCCGACCTGTGCCAACAGCAGCCGCGAACGCAGCCAGCTGTGCGTGGTCGAATCGCCGGCCGACCGCCTGGCCATCGAGAACGCGACGGGGTTCCGTGGGGTCTACTTCGTGCTGCAGGGCCGGTTGTCACCGCTCGATGGCATCGGTCCGCGCGAACTGGGGCTGGAGCAGCTGGAGAACCGCCTGGCCGAAGGCGAGGTGCAGGAGTTGATCATTGCCACCAGCGCGACCGTCGAAGGTGAGGCGACCGCGCACTACCTGGCGCAGCTGGCACGCGCGCGCAAGGTGCAGCCCAGCCGCCTGGCGCAGGGGCTGCCGCTCGGCGGCGAGCTTGAGTATGTCGACCGCGGCACGCTGTCGCACGCGTTCGGAACGCGCAGCGAATTCCGCGATTGAGCATGCGCGGGGCACGCTCCAGCGCGGCCGGCCTACAATGCGGACGACATCCCCGCCGAGGCCGACCATGAGCACCGAAACCCTTTTCAGCAAGATCATCCGTCGCGAGATCCCGGCCACCATCGTCTACGAGGATGACGAGGTGCTGGGCTTCAAGGACATCGCGCCGCAGGCGCCGGTGCATGTGCTGTTCATTCCGAAGAACGAGATCATCCCGACCCTGGACGACCTGCAGCCGTCGCAGGCACACCTGATCGGCAAGCTGGCACTGGCCGCGGCCGAGTACGCGCGCGGCGAGGGTTTTGCGCAGGACGGCTACCGCATCGTGATGAACTGCCGCGAGCATGCCGGGCAGACCGTGTTCCACATCCACATGCATCTGCTGGCCGGTGGACCGCTGGGCCATTTCGGTTCGCCCGGGCGCTGAATCCCCTGTCCACGCTCTGCGTGGATGAAAAAAGGCCGCCCGAGGGCGGCCTTTTCCGTCATGCATGCCAGCTTGCGATTACCACCAGCCCCAACGGCCGTAGCCGCCCCAGTACGGGCCATACGGACCCGGGCCCCACGGACCATAGGGGTAGGGCACCACATCGACCTGGCGCTGTTCCGGCCACAGGTAGATCACGTCGGCCGACAGCTTCGGCAGGCGATAGTCGTAGTCGCCGATGCGGGTGTTCTGGTAACCGTCGATCTTGCCGATGAAGGTCACGTCGCGGCCGGCTTCAAACACAGCCGGGTCGTAGAAGCCGGCGCGGCAGGCGATGAAGCGGCCGTCGCTGGCGTCGGACGAGGTGGTGTTCGGGCGGCCACTGGCGTTGAGCGGGCGCGAGATCATCTGGAAGCAGGTCTCGCCCTGGCCAGGCTTGGTTTCGATGATGCGCCCGCCCCAACGGACCGGCGTGCCGACCTGCTGGGTGGCGACCGAGTCGCGGGGAGAGACCAGGCTGAACTGTCCCTGCAGCGGCTTGGGAGCCGTGGCGCAGGCCGACAGGGCCAGCGTGGCCACGGCGGTGAGGAAGAACTTGGTGTTCATGGGGAGGCTCCGGAAGTCGGGCGATGCCTGCGCAGGTCCCGCAATAATGAAGCGAGGTCGGTGCAAGTTCCAGCGTAACGCGCGTCGGCGAAACGCTGGCTGAGTGCGAGGAGGGCAGGGTCGGGCCGCCGGGCGTGTACCCGATGCGCCCAGTCCCGCGCGGTTTCATGGGGCTCCCGGGCCAGGCCGAGGCGCGCATAGCGTCGCCCCAGCCGGTGCCAGGCGCGCAGCAGCGGATCACGTTCGCGTTCGCCGCGGGCCAGCAGCCAGGCCATCCAGGCCAAGGCCAGCAACGCGGCGATCACGAAGCCGGCGGCCAGCTGACCAGGGCCCAGCTCGTCCAGCCCGAACGGCTTGAGCAGCTGCTGCTGGCGGCGTGCGTCGAAGGACAGCACCAGATCGTTCCAGCCGCGGCGCAGCCAGTCGCCCATCTGCCCCAGCTCCAGCAAGCGCTGCTGCATCGGGTTGTCGGTGCCAGCCTGCAGGCGGTCATCGAGGGTATCGAGGATGCGTTCGGGCGCCACCGCAGCGGTGGGATCGACCCGCACCCAGCCGCGCTGCGGCAGCCATACCTCGGCCCACGCATGGGCATCCATCCGTCGCACGACCCAGTAATCGCCAAGGCGATTGCGGGTGCCGCCGGCAAATCCGGTGACCACCCGTGCTGGAATGCCGGCATTGCGCATCAGCACCACAAACGCGGAACTGAAGTGCTCGCAGAAGCCGGCCTTGTAGCCGAACAGGAACTCGTCGACCGGGTCACGCCCGGCCTGCGGCGTTTCCAGCGTGTAGGAGAAATCGGTGGTGATCCATTGCAGCGCGCGGCGGACGATGGCCGCGTCATCGTTGCCTGCGTCATGCCGCCATTGGCGTGCCAGGGTGGCGGTGCGTGGATTGAAGCCATCGGGCAACTGCAGCGCCGCGCGCCGCAGATACGGCGACAAGGTGCTGTCGAAGCGCCGTGGTGGCGCCGATTGCAGCCGCCAGCGGCTGAGCGAGGCCAGCGCTCGGTCGCTGCTCAGGCTCATGTCCGCATCCAGCGTGCTGCCTGCGGGCGCCTGGCCCGGCAGGTCCAGCGCGACCAGCTGGCGACGGTCGGTCGGCTCGTAATCGATCTGGTAGTCCCAGCGCTGCGTGCCGGCCTCGACCACCGCGGGCGGCCGCCGCGCGCTGGCAGGGTCGCGCATCCAGCGTCGTCCATCGAATGCGGTCAGCACCGGCCCACGCCAGTAGCGCTGCGCCGATTCGGGTACGGCACCGAAGAACTGCACGCGCAGTGCGGGGGTGTCGTCGGCCATCAGGTCCAGCCACTGGCCCGGTTCCATGCTGTCGGACAGCCCCGGGGTGCCGACGGCGCGCTCGGGGACCCCCCACAGTGGCGTCGCCAGGCGCGGGAACAGCCAGAAGCAGGCCAGGGCCAGCGGCAGCCCGATCGCCAGCAGGCGACCCACGCCGCGCAACTGCCCGTACAACGGGACTCGGCCTGCATGGCCTTCATCCTGGGCCAGGCGTTGCAGGGCCAGCAGCGCGCTGATGCCTGCCAGCGCCGCCAGCACGGTTGTCAGCGGGCCCTGGTCGAGCAGGAACGCCGCAAACGGCGAGAACAGCGCGAAGCCGAGCAGGCTGCGGGCATCGCGAAGGCTGCGCAGCTCGCTGGACTTGATCGCCAGCATCGCGGCCAGCAGGGCGCAACCGGTATCGCGCCCGGGGCGCACCATGCCCATCTGCCAGACGATGGCGGCGAGCATGCCGAGCACCAGCAGCAGGCGCACCGGCATCGGCAGCACCTTCCGCCATGAGAGGAATGCAGTCACCACCGCTGTGGCTGCGATCACCCCGGCCAACAGCGGCGGCAGCTGCAGCAGCAACGGCAACAGCGCCAGCGCCGCGCTGGCCAGGGTCCAGCTGCGGGCGCTGCGATCGATCATGGCAGGGGTCTCAGCCATGCGGCAGCAACGCCAGCGTGCGCAGGCACAGGTGGTGGTGGCCGGCCCCCTGTCCAGGGCCGATCGCAGGATGCGCCGGCAACAGCAGGGTGTAGCGCCGGCCCTCGCGCTCGGCCACATCCACCCAGCGTGCCAATCGCGCGATGCGGGCTTCGTGCCCCAGCGGCGCCAGCGTGCGCCAGTCGAGGATCACTTCGATGCCGATCGGCTTTTCATACTCGCGTACCAGCAGGCTGTCGCGGCGCGCGGAGTGCTTCCATGAAATGCTGCGTGGCGCGTCGCCCGCGCGATAGGGGCGCAGCTGGTGCAGTTCTTCGCCACTGGCATGGGCACGCGTGTGCAGGGGATCGTTGCCGCTCTCAGGCAACGCCGGGGCCAGCGCCTCGGCCAACGGATAGACCAGCAGCGGCTGTTCCGGCCACACCCACGACCAGGCCCGCACCAACCCCAGTGGCTGGGTGGTGGACAGGCGGATGCGTGGCAGTTCCAGCCATCCGCGGCGCTCGCTGGGAACCTCCAGCTCGACCTCGCCACGCCCCTGTGCCGGCAGTGAGGTCCAGGCTTCGCTGTCACCCAGTTGCAGGTGCAGCCCATGCCGCGCACGCGGATCACGCAGCGACAGGTCCACGCGCAGGCGCAGTGGTTGCCCCGCTGCAACCGGTTCGGCCGAGATCGCATCGACCTGCACACCGGAGAGCTGCAGGTGCGCGGCGATGGCACTGGCGATCGCCGCGGCGGCCAGCAGCAGGGCCAGCAGCAGGGCCGGGTTGTTGTTGTAGTTCAACGCACCCAGCAGCATCGCGGCCAACAGGGTGGCCACGAACACCCCGAAGCGGGTAGGCAGCACATAGATGCGATGGCGGTCGAGCCGCTGCGGCAGCGATTCGGGCCGGCGCGGACGTGCCAGCAGCCGTAGTCGAGCCCAGCGTGTGGTCACCTTCAGTCCACCGCGACGGTCTGCAGGATCGCCCGCGCCAGTGCCGGTCCCGAACTGGACTCGGCCTCGGCCACCAGGCGATGCCCGGCCACCGCCACGAACAGCGTCTGCACATCCTCGGGCACCACATGGCTGCGGCCCAGCAGCAGCGCATGCGCCTTGGCCGCGCGCAGCAGCGCCAGGCCGGCACGCGGTGACAAACCCACCCGTACGCCCGCGTGCTGGCGGCTGCGGGTCAGCAAGGCCTGCACATAGTCGACCAGCGCATCACTGGCATGAATCGCACCGACCGCCTCACGCAGCGCGCGGACCTGTGTGTCATCCAGCTTCGGCACGGCGCGTGCGATCAGGTCACGGCGATCGGTTCCGCGCAGCAGCTCGCGCTCCGCCTGGGCGTTGGGGTAGCCCATCGCCAGGCGCAGCAGGAATCGATCCAGCTGCGAATCCGGCAGCGGGAACGTGCCGGACAGGTCCACCGGGTTCTGCGTGGCGATCACGAAGAAGGGATCGGGCAGCGGATGGGTCTGTCCATCCAGGGTGACCTGCTGTTCGGCCATGGCCTCCAGCAGCGCGCTCTGTGTGCGCGGTGGCGCGCGGTTGATCTCGTCGGCCAGCAGCACATGGGTGAACACCGGTCCGGCGTGAAACTGGAACTGACGGCTGCCGGCCTCGTACACCGACACGCCCAGCACATCGGCCGGCAACAGGTCGGAGGTGAACTGCACGCGCTGGAAGGTGAGGCCGAGGCTGCTGGCCAGTGCATGTGCCAATGTGGTCTTGCCCAGCCCGGGCAGATCTTCGATGAGCAGGTGGCCGCCGGAAAGCAGGGCGACAAACGCCAGCCTGACTTCCGGCACCTTGCCAAGCACCAGTGCGTTCACCTGATCCTGTGCTTCCCGCAGGGCCTGACGCAATTGATCGGTTAGCATGCTGGGATTGGGGGACGAAGCTGGCATGATCGTCTCAGTTCTGAATTCCACTTGATTATCCATAGAGCAATGCAAGGCGAACAGCGCGCGCGGGCGATTTTTCTCTGGTTGTGGACGCTGGTCACAGCGGCCAAGCTGGTGGTGGCTGCGCGTCTGCCATTGTTCGTCGACGAGGCGTTCTATTGGCAGGAAGGGCAGCATCTGGCTGCGGCCTATTCCGATCTGCCCGGGCTGACCGCATGGCTGGCGCGGCTGGGGGTGGAAATCGGCGGCCATCATGTGCTGGCGTTGCGACTGCCGTTCCTGGCCATTGGTGCACTGCTGCCATTGCTGGTGGTGCGCACGGCCACGCGGTGGTTCGGCAACGTGGCGGGCTGGCAGGCGGGCAGCCTCACGCTGTTGATGCCGCTGTCGGCGACGCTGGGCCTGCTGGCGGTGCCGGATGTGCCGATGGCACTGGCGGCGGTGATCTGCCTGCATGCCGGTGCACGCCTGCTGCACAACGTGGATGCCTCTTCGGCGATGAAGCTGGCGCTGGGCCTGATGATCGGTGCCCTCAGCCACTATCGCTTCATCGGGGTCATCGGTGTCGGCTTCATTGCCCTGCTGGCGCTGCCAAAGGGCCGGCGCATGCTCGCCGATCCGCGCGTATGGGTTGCGTTGGCCGTGGGTGTATTGGCCTGGCTGCCGCTGCTGGCGTGGAATGCCGACAACCATGATGCAGGCCTGAAGTTCCAGGTGGTCGAGCGCCATCCGTGGACCTTCGAATGGGACGGGCTGTGGTTCCTGGTGATCCAGCCGATGCTGGTCACTCCGATCCTGTGCATGGCGATGTGGAAGGTGGCGCTGGCCGGTACCCGCAGCGGCGGCGGCACGCGCGTGCAATGGCGTTACTTCGGCCTGGTGGGCGGCGTGTCCACGCTGGGTATTTTCCTGCTGGGCTTCTTCACCGACGTCGAACGCATCAGTTTCCATTGGCCGTTGCCCGGGTACCTGGCGCTGCTGGTGGCGGTGCCGGTGGTGCTCAATGGCTGGCCGCGCTGGTTGCGCCGCACCGGTTGGTGGCTGGCGGGCGCGGGCATGGTGCTGGCCTTTGGCTATTACCTGATGGCCTCCACGCCATCGCTGCGAGAGCAGATGGCGGGCAGCAAGTACTACCCGCGGAATTTCGCAGGCTGGCAGCCGCTGGCCGCCGCCGTGCGCGAAGAGCTGCAGCAGATGCCGCCCGGTACGCGCGTGCTGGCCGGCAACTTCAAGGTGGGGGCCGAGCTGGGCTTCCAGCTGGGTGATGGTGACATCGAAGTGCTGCCGCACCCGCTCAATGACAAGCACGGGCGAACCGCGCAGCTGGTGCAGTGGCAATTGCTGCACGCGGGCACACGTTCGGCGCCGACGCTGCTGGTGCTGTCGCCCAGCGATCAGCGCTACCGTGACCTGCTGGCGCGCTATCACGCCATCTGCGAGCAGGTGGGGCCCTTGCCTGCGCCGCGGGTGGTCAGCAGTGACCATGGATTCCAGCGGTTCCTGCTGTTCCGGCTGCCGCCGCAGCGTGCGCCCGGGGCATGCGTGACCCCGGCGATGGCGTGGCTGGATGCCCCTGCCAATGGCGAGAAAGTGTCCGGCACGCTCGCCATCCGCGGATGGGCCTTCAAGGACGGCGTCGGCCTGGCAGGTGTCGAGGTGCTGGTTGATGGACGCTCGATCGGCGACGCACGCTATGGCCGTGTCTTCGATGTTCGCCAGACCTGGCCGGACAGCACTGATCCGCAGCATCCGGCGGTAGGCTTCGATGCCACGCTGGACACGACCACGCTGTCACCGGGGCGGCACTGGATGGGCCTGCGGCTGCATGGCCGCGACGGCAGCGTGGAGCAGTGGCA
Source organism: Stenotrophomonas sp. YJH_SMC_57 (assembly GCF_059369755.1). Taxonomy (NCBI): domain Bacteria; kingdom Pseudomonadati; phylum Pseudomonadota; class Gammaproteobacteria; order Lysobacterales; family Lysobacteraceae; genus Stenotrophomonas; species Stenotrophomonas sp. YJH_SMC_57. Next base: position 122,514 of record NZ_JCAFSZ010000009.1, on the reverse strand, counting down.
GGAGCAGCCGTTCGAGGTTCGTTGAGGCCCTGCTTTTGTAGAGTCGAGCTTGCTCGACTGCTTCTGTTGCAGAGGTCCGGCGGACAGGAAAAAGCAGTCGAGCAAGCTTGACTCTACGGCACTGCGAAACCTGCTTTGCGCAGCAACCCGCACAGTGCGATCAGCGGCAGGCCGACCAGCGCGGTCGGGTCGCGGTTGTCGATCGCCTCGAACAGGCTGATGCCCAGGCCTTCGCATTTGAAGCTGCCGGCGCAGTCCAGCGGCTGTTCGGCTGCGACGTAACGGGCGATCTCATCCCGTTCCAGCGCGCGGAAGCGCACTTCGGTCAGGTCGATGGCCGTGAACGATTCTCCGGCGTGGCTGAGACAGATGGCGGTATGGAAGCGCACCGTCTGCCCGGACATCGCCGCCAGCTGCGCGCAGGCCGCCTCGACCGTGCCCGGCTTGCCCAGCGGCTGCCCGTTCAGGTCGGCCACCTGGTCCGAACCGATCACCCAGGCACCGGGATGCCGGGCGGCGACCTCGGCGGCCTTGGCGGCAGCCAGGCGTGTGGCCAGGGCCAGCGGCGCTTCACCGTTCAACGGGGTCTCATCCACCTCCGGGCGCGCGCAGTCGAAGGGCAGGCCCAGCCGTTGCAGCAGTTCGCGGCGGTAGCGGGAGGTGGAGGCCAGGACCAGTGGCATGCGACAATACCGGGGCAGGGCGGGGCAGTCTGGCCGCCCGCGCTGCCAGCGGCAAGGCCCGTATGGCAGGCATTTGACACCGGCCCTCCCGATCCTTAGTATTCAGCGGCTTATGTCCGCGAACGTGCCCGAAACGCTGGATGCCTGGCGGATGGTTGTAGCGCGAAGGCGCTTCGACGGTCAGGTGTCCCTGGCTGAATTGACCCGCCTGCAGGGGTTGGTCGCAGATACCGACGGCGAGTGTGCCTACTCGCTTGAGTTCGGTCGCGACGACGTCCTGCGGGTATCCTATGTGGAACTGACCATCGATACCGCGTTGCCGCTGACCTGTCAGCGCAGCATGCAGCGTTTCCTGTTGCCGGTGAAGATGACCCAGAGGCTTGGCCTGATCCGCGACGAGGACGAGGAATCGTCCCTGCCGGAGGAGTACGAGGCGCTGCTGGTGCCGGAAGACGGCCAGCTGCGTCCGTTGGACCTGGTCGAGGACGAGTTGGTGCTGGCAGTGCCGGTTGTACCGCTGTCGCCCGATGGCGAAGCAGTCGACAAGGACTGGGCGCCGAGCGAAGAAGAAACAAAGCAGGCCAACCCGTTTGCGGCGTTGGCAGCACTGAAGAAACAATAGCAGCCGGATTGTCGTCGGCGGCTGCGGCGAAAGCGAAAGTGTGCTGGGCGCTGGCGTCCTGCGCGACGATACGACGAAGCAAAACGAACCGAGTTTGGAGCAATCCCATGGCTGTCCAGAAATCCCGTGTCACCCCGTCCCGCCGCGGCATGCGTCGTGCCCATGACGCCCTGAGCGCCAAGCAGCTGTCGACCGACCCGACCACCGGCGAAGTGCACCTGCGTCACCACATCACTGCTGACGGTTTCTACCGCGGCAAGAAGGTCATCCAGACCAAGACCTCGGCCGTCGAAGAAGATTGATGTGCCGGGAAGGCCGCTGCCTGCGGGCAGCGGCCTTTGCCTTCTTTCCCGGGCGTGCCGGTGATCGGCGGCCCGCGCAACAGGAAACATGATGAGCAAGCGGATCTATTCGAGGATCGCGGGCACCGGTAGCTATTTGCCGGAAAAAGTCCTGACCAACGCCGACCTGGAAAAAATGGTCGAAACCTCGGATGAGTGGATCCAGTCGCGCACCGGAATTCGTGAACGGCACATCGCGGCCGAAGGCGAAACCACCAGCGACCTCGGCTACCAGGCCGCGTTGCGCGCACTTGAAGCGGCCGGTATCGACGCTTCGCAGCTCGACATGATCGTGGTCGGCACGACCACGCCTGACCTCATTTTCCCCTCCACCGCATGCCTGATCCAGGCCAAGCTTGGTGTTGCAGGGTGCCCTGCCTTTGACGTCAACGCCGCCTGTTCGGGCTTCGTGTTCGCGTTGGGCGTGGCCGACAAGTTCATCCGTTCCGGCGACTGCAAGCACGTGCTGGTGATCGGCACCGAAACGCTGACCCGCATGGTCGACTGGAACGATCGCACCACCTGCGTGCTGTTCGGCGATGGCGCCGGTGCCGTCGTGCTCAAGGCCGACGAAGAGACCGGTATCCTCAGCACCCACCTGCATGCCGATGGCAGCAAGAAGGAGCTGCTGTGGAACCCGGTGGGTGTCTCGACCGGCTTCAAGGACGGCGCCAACGGTGGTGGCACGATCAACATGAAGGGCAACGACGTGTTCAAGTACGCCGTCAAGGCGCTGGACTCGGTCGTGGACGAAACCCTGGCCGCCAACGGCCTGGACAAGTCCGACCTGGATTGGCTGATTCCGCACCAGGCCAACCTGCGCATCATCGAAGCCACGGCCAAGCGCCTGGAGATGTCGATGGACCAGGTGGTGGTCACCGTCGACAAGCACGGCAACACCTCCTCCGGCTCGGTGCCGCTGGCGCTGGATGCCGCGGTGCGTTCGGGCAAGGTCGAGCGCGGCCAGCTGCTGCTGCTGGAAGCCTTCGGTGGCGGCTTCACGTGGGGTTCGGCCCTGCTGCGCTATTGATAGTGCAAGTTACGACAACGTGAAGTCTGTCGTTACGGCCCCCCTGGGGCCGTAACGCGTTTTAAGGAGGACCTGTCATGGTTGAGCCCATCGTCATCGAAGGGCAGCGCGCCTGGCTGAAGCAGTACGGCAAGGGAAGCCGCGCACTGGCCCTGGGCCTGCTCAATTTTGTTGCCCGTCGTTTCCATCTGGACGCCTTGCGCCCGCCACCGCACCGCGGCGGTGATGCCGCACGCGAAACCGAAGCCCGTCGCCTGGCAGAGCTGCACGCGCAGGGCGTGAACGTGCCTGATGTGCTGGGAACCGGCCATGCGGCGCTGGTGATCGGCGACAACGGAAGTTCTTTCAATACCTGCCTGCGCGAGGCCGATGAGGCCGGTCGCGACCGGCTGGTGATGGCGGCGATGCAGGCCATCGCCGAGGCGCATGCGCGCGGGGCCTATTTCGGCCAGCCGCTGCCACGCAACCTCACCTGGGATGGCCAGAAGGTGGGCTTCATCGACTTCGAGGAAGACCCGCTGGAAGTGATGGATCTGGCCGAGGCGCAGGCCCGCGACTGGCTGATGTTCGGCTACGGCGTGGCCAAGTACTACGCTGAGCGCCCCGAGCACCTGCAGGCGATGATGGCCGAGGCGATGGGCGATGCCCAGGCGCCGGTGCGCGAGCATGTGCATGCGGTCAGTGGCCGCCTGCACGGCCTGGCCCGGGTATGCATGAAGCTGGGCCGTTCCGCGCGCGCGCTGGCCCATTCGATCTTCATCGCCCATGGTGCCAGTACCGCCGGCGTGCTGATGCTGGTGGGCCTGTGCGTGGATTTCCTCGCCGACGGCGACCTGGACGTGCTGCAGCTGTTGTGCTGAGTGATGCGTCCGCCGGGCCATGCCCGGCGGACTGCTGGCCGGGTAGCTCCATACGCCTGCATACGCGCACGTACAGACGACACAGCGGATTCGCCCTTATCATGGCCCGCTTCGATTGCAACAAGCGGATGACCGCGTGACCGTATCCACCCTCGCTTTTGTCTTCCCCGGCCAGGGCTCGCAGTCTGTGGGCATGGTGGCCGAGCTGGCCGAACTGCACCCGCAGGTGCGTGAGGCCTTCACCGAGGCATCCGATGGTGCCGGCGTCGACCTGTGGGCGCTGTCCCAGGGTGGCCCGGAGGAAATGCTCAACCGTACCGAATACACCCAGCCGGCCCTGCTGGCCGCGAGCATCGGCGTGTGGCGCGCCTGGAACGCCGTGGGCGGTCCGCGCCCGTCGGTGCTGGCCGGCCATAGCCTGGGCGAATACACCGCGCTGGTCGCTGCCGGCGCACTGAGCCTGCATGACGGTGCGCACCTGGTGCGCCTGCGCGGCCAGCTGATGCAGGAAGCCGCGCCGGCCGGTGTCGGTGCCATGGCCGCCGTGCTGGGCGCCGAAGACCAGCTGGTGCTGGACGTGTGCGCCGAAGCCGCAGGCAGCCAGGTGGTGGTACCGGCCAACTTCAATTCGCCGGGCCAGATCGTGATCGGCGGCGACGCTGATGCCGTCGACCGCGCGTTGGCGCTGCTGGCCGAGAAGGGCGTTCGCAAGGCAGTCAAGCTGGCGGTCAGCGTGCCCTCGCACACCCCGCTGATGCGCGAAGCCGCCAACCGCCTGGCTGAAGTGATGGCCGGCCTGTCCTGGCAGGCGCCGCAGCTGCCGGTGGTGCAGAACGTCGATGCCAAGGTGCATGACGGCGTCGACGCCATCCGCACCGCGCTGGTGCAGCAGCTGTACCAGCCGGTGCAGTGGACCGGCTGCGTGCAGGCGCTGGCCGCGCGTGGCATCACCCAGATCGCCGAATGCGGCCCGGGCAAGGTGCTGACTGGCCTGGTCAAGCGCATCGACAAGGCCATCGACGGCCGTTCACTGGCCACGCCGGGCGACTTCGAAGCCGCCCGCGAGGCATGGTCGGCCTGACCCCCCTGTTCCTGCCGACCGTGCCGGTGGCCGCTGCAAGCGGCACGGGCGCGGCGGCCGTCCCAGCCTGAGGAAAACATCATGAGCAAGCCCCTGCAGGGTGAAATCGCACTGGTCACCGGCGCCAGCCGTGGCATTGGTGCCGCCATTGCCGATCTGCTGGCCGCCCAGGGCGCCACCGTCATCGGCACCGCCACCACCGAATCCGGCGCTGCGGCGATCGGCGAGCGCCTGGCTGCCCACGGTGGCCACGGCCGCGCGCTGAACGTGACCGACGCGGCGGCGCTGGACAGCGTGCTGGACGGCATCGCCAAGGAGTTCGGCCCGATCTCGATCCTGGTCAACAACGCCGGCATCACCCGCGACAACCTGCTGATGCGCATGAAGGACGAGGACTGGGCGTCGATCATCGACACCAACCTGACCAGCGTGTTCCGCACCAGCAAGGCGGTCATGCGCGGCATGATGAAGGCGCGCAAGGGCCGCATCATCAACATCGCATCGGTGGTGGGCGTGACCGGCAATGCCGGCCAGGCCAACTACGCGGCCGCCAAGGCCGGCATCATCGGCTTCAGCAAGTCGCTGGCCAAGGAAATCGGTTCGCGCGGTGTCACCGTCAATGTGGTCGCTCCCGGCTTCATCGACACCGACATGACCAAGGCGTTGCCGGAAGAAGCGCGTACCGCGCTGATCAACGACATCGCCCTCGAACGCCTGGGTTCGCCGGAAGACATCGCCCATGCGGTGGCCTTCCTGGCCGGCCCGGCTGCCGGTTACATCACCGGCGAAACCCTCCATGTGAACGGTGGCATGTACATGCCGTAAGCAAGGGGCGCAGGGATTGCGCCGCAAGTGGTTGATCTGCCGGGTTTTTTGCTGCGATGCAAGGCCGCGCCGGTTTCCACTACACTATCCCACGGCCATCGCCTTTGATGGCGACCACTTTTGAACCACAACTCCATCTGGAGCGAGATCCCATGAGCACCATCGAAGAACGCGTCAAGAAAATCGTCGTCGAACAGCTTGGCGTCAAGGAAGAAGAAGTCACCAACAGCGCATCGTTCGTCGATGACCTGGGCGCTGACTCGCTGGACACCGTCGAGCTGGTGATGGCCCTGGAAGAAGAATTCGAGTGCGAGATCCCGGACGAAGAAGCCGAGAAGATCAGCACCGTGCAGGCCGCCATCGACTACGTCAAGGCCCACGTCAAGGCCTGATGCCAGACGGCAGTGCGCGCGCGGGTTGATCCTCGCCGCGCACCGCACCCCATGGGGCCGCTGTTGCGGCCCCGTGTGTTTGGGCATCACATCGAAGCAAACCGAGTTACCCGTAGAAACCATCCGGGTCAGGAGAAACAGCAATGAAGCGTCGCGTCGTCGTAACCGGCCTGGGTATCGTCTCGCCGTTGGGCAATGATCTGGCCAGCAGCTGGGAAGGCATCACCCACGGTCGTTCGGGCATCGGTCCGCTGACCAACGTTGCTGATGCCTATCTGGATCGGTTCACCACCAAGATTGCAGGTGAGGTCAAGGGATTTGACATCACCGCCGACAACGAGTTGTTCGGCAAGTTCCGGGTCAGTGGCAAGGATGCCAAGAAGATGGACCCGTTCATCCATTACGGCCTCGGCGCCTCGTTCATGGCCCTGCATGATTCGGGCCTGGAGATCACCGAGGCCAATGCCGATCGCATGGGCGCCATCGTCGGCGCCGGCATCGGCGGCCTGCTCGGCATCGAAGAGCAGACCATCGAGTTCCACGAGGGCAAGAAGATCTCGCCCTTCTACGTGCCCAAGACCATCATCAACATGCTGCCGGGCCAGCTGAGCATCATCACCGGCCTGAAGGGCCCGTCGTTCTCGGCGGTGTCGGCGTGCGCGACCTCGAACCATTCGATCGGTACCGCGATGCGCATGATCCAGTACGGCGATGCCGACGTGATGGTGGTGGGTGGTGCCGAGCGTGGATCGTCGCCGACCGCCGTGGGCGGCTTCTGTGCGATGAAGGCCATGAGCACCCGCAACGACGCCCCGGAACAGGCCTCGCGCCCGTGGGACAAGGACCGTGACGGCTTCGTGCTGGGCGACGGTGCCGGCATCCTGATCCTGGAAGAGTACGAGCACGCCAAGGCACGTGGCGCGAAGATCTACTGCGAACTGGCCGGTTTCGGTGCCAGCTCCGACGCGTACCACATGACCGCGCCGAGCGAGAACGGCGAAGGCGCCGCGCGCTGCATGGTGATGGCGATGAAGGACGCCGGCGTGACCCCGGAACAGGTGGGCTACCTCAACGCACACGGCACCTCCACGCCGCTGGGCGACCTGGGCGAGACCATGGCGATGAAGACCGCCTTCGGCGACCACGCCTACAAGATGATGGTCAGCTCCACCAAGTCGATGACCGGCCACCTGCTCGGCGCCGCCGGTGGCGTGGAAGCGATCTTCTCGGTGATGGCGCTGCAGGACAACGTGATCCCGCCGACCATCAACCTGCAGCAGCCGGGCGAAGGCTGCGACCTGGACTACGTGCCCAACGAAGCACGCCAGGCCAAGGTGGACGTGGTGATGTCCAATGGCTTCGGCTTCGGCGGCACCAACGGCACGCTGATCTTCAAGCGCATCTGACCGAGTTGTAGAGTCGAGCCATGCTCGACTGAACGTGCGTCACGCACGAGGAGGCCGCCGCAAGGCGGCTTCCGTGCATCTGATTCCCTGAGCTGGCCGCCATGACCCACGCACCGCTGATCCACCCGCTGCCGCACCCGATCGATCTGCTCGCCCTGCAGCAGCACGATCCGGCGCGCTTCCCGCTGTTGATGGAGTCCACCGCCTCGGGTACCGCCCAGGGCCGCTGGAGCCTGCTGCTGGCCGCACAGGGCGGTGTCCTGCGCTTGGATGCCGATGGCCAGGTGCGTGACCAGCACGACGCCGTACACGCGGGCAGCTTCCTGCAGGTGCTGGACAGCGCCTGGCAGGCCGAACGCCTGCCGCATGACGGCAGCCACAGCCTGCCGTTCCGTGGCGGCTGGGCGCTGATGCTGGACTACGAAGTGGCCAGCCAGATCGAACCGGTGCTGCCGGCGCGCGCGCGCGACGACGGCCGCCCGACCGCGCTGGCGCTGCGCTGCCCGGCGGCGGTGCTGCACGACCACCACAACGATGCCAGCTTCGTGATCGCCGAAGCGGGCCAGCAGGTGCTGCTGGATGCACTGGTGGCACAGGCCTCGGCCGCGCTGCCCGAGGCCGGGCTGGGCTGGCAGCCGCCGCAGTCGGTGGGCGAGGATGCGCCGCAGCGCTTCACCGACGGCGTGCGCCGGGTGATCGAGTACCTGCGTGCCGGCGACGTGTTCCAGGTGAACCTGTCGCGGCGCTGGAGCGCCCGGTTCGCCGCGCCGGTCAGCCCGCAGGCGCTATATGCACAGCTGCGCCGCGCCAACCCGGCACCATTCGCCGGCCTGTTCAGCGCGCATGGCCGCCACGTGGTCAGTTCCTCTCCGGAGCGGCTGGTGTCGGTGCATGCCGGCCATGCGCAGACCCGTCCGATTGCCGGTACCCGTCCGCGGTTTGAGGGCGATGACGATGCCGCACGCATCCAGGAGCTGGTCGGCCACCCGAAGGAGCGTGCCGAGCACGTGATGCTGATCGACCTGGAGCGCAATGACCTGGGCCGCATCTGCCTGCCCGGCACCGTGGTGGTCGATGAGCTGATGACCGTGGAGAGTTACGCCCACGTGCACCACATCGTCAGCAACGTCAGTGGCCATCTGCGCCCAGAGGTCACCCCCGGCGAGGTGATCGCCGCGACCTTCCCGGGCGGCACCATCACCGGCTGCCCGAAGGTGCGCTGCATGCAGATCATCAGCGAGCTGGAGCAGGTGCCGCGCGGTGCCTACACCGGTGCGTTCGGCTGGCTGAACCGCGATGGCGACCTGGACCTGAACATCCTGATCCGCACCGCCGAAGTGGAGGGCCACGAGGTCAGCTTCCGCACCGGCGCCGGCATCGTGGTCGATTCGGACCCGGACAAGGAACTGGACGAGACCCGGGCCAAGGCGCGCGGCCTGCTGCGCGCACTGGGCCAGCAGGGGTAGGCGCACTCCGGTAGTGCCGGCCGCTGGCCGGCAATCGCGCGGATCATGGGTGCATGCGGTTGCCGGCCAGCGGCCGGCACTACCGGGGTGTCTGCCACCCCGGTCATGACCCCAATCCACCGGCACGGTATCCTGCACGACGGAATCGAGTTCAGAGGTAGTCCATGGCGGGAGCCAAGCGCGGGTGTCTGTTCGTGGTAACGCTGGTGGTGGTGCTGGCCGCCGTCGTCGCCGGTGCGGGCGCGTGGTTCTTCTACCAGCAGACCCAGTTCGCCGACGCGCGGATCACCCCGACCGCCGAAAGCGTGGTCATCGCCAGCGGCGATGGCATGAACAGCGTGCTGCGCAAGCTGCGCGAGGCCGGCGTGGACGAAGGCCAGGATGCGCAGTGGCAGCTGCTGGCGCGCCAGCTCGATGCCGCCGGCAAGCTGAAGGTAGGCGAGTACGCGCTCAGCGCCGACCTGACCCCGCGCGAACTGCTGCTGCGCATGCGCGCCGGCAAGGTACTGCAGCACCGCGTCACGATCGTCGAGGGCTGGAACATCCGCCAGCTGCGTGCCGCGCTGAAGCGCGCCGAGCCGCTGCTGCACACCACCGACACGCTTGATGACGCGGCCCTGATGCAGCGTCTTGGTTTCGGTGGCCAGCATCCGGAAGGCCGTTTCCTGCCGGAGACCTACGTCTACCAGCGTGGCGACAGCGACCTGGACGTGCTCAAGCGTGCCCACGCGGCGATGGAAAAGGCGCTGGACGAAGCCTGGGAAAGCCGCGCACCGGACCTGCCGATCAACACGCCGTACGAACTGCTGACGATGGCCTCGATCATCGAGAAGGAAACCGCGCTGGCCAGCGAGCGCCCGCAGATTGCCGGCGTGTTCATGCGCCGCCTGAAGATCGGCATGCGCCTGCAGACCGACCCGACCGTGATCTATGGCATCGGTGCCGCGTATGACGGCAACATCCGCCGCCGCGACCTGACCACCGATACGCCCTACAACACCTATACCCGTGCCGGCCTGACCCCGACCCCGATCGCCATGCCCAGCCGAGATGCGCTGATGGCGGCCGCGCAGCCGCTGTCGGGCGACGCGCTGTACTTCGTCGCCGTCGGCGATGGCAGTGGCGCGCACGTGTTCTCGTCCAGCCTGGACCAGCACAACGCCGCCGTAGCCCGCTACCTGCAGCAGCTGCGCCGGCAACGTACCCAGGAGACCCCGGCGCAATGAGTCCCGCGCTGCTTCGCCACCCGCGTTTCGTCAGCCTGGAAGGCGGCGAGGGCGCGGGCAAGACCACCGCCATCAATGCCATCCGTGACTGCCTGCGCAGCCACGGCCACGAGGTGGTGCTGACCCGCGAGCCGGGCGGTACGCCGCTGGCCGAGCGCATCCGCGGCCTGGTGCTGAAGCCCGATGCCGAGATCGCCGCCGAGCCGCTCAGCGCCGAAGCCGAGTTGCTGCTGGTTTTCGCCGCGCGCGCGCAGCATGTGCGGCAGGTGATCCAGCCGGCGCTGCAGCGCGGCGCCTATGTGCTGAGCGATCGCTTCACCGATTCCAGCTATGCCTACCAGGGCGGCGGCCGCGGGCTTGATCCGCAGTGGATTGCCGATCTGGAACGACGCGCGGTCGGCCTGCTGCCCGGCCTGACCCTGCTGCTGGATGTGGATGTGGCCGTGGGCCGCGCGCGCGCCAACGGCCGTGACCTGTGGCCGGACCGCATCGAGAGTGAGCAGGACGATTTCTTCCAGCGCGTGCGCGCCGTGTTCCGCAGCCGCGCGCAGCAGGATCCGCAGCGTTTCGCGCTGATCGACGCCGGCCAGGTGCAGGCGCGCGTGGCAGCCGATGTGGTCGTGCGCGTCGAGCGCTGGCTGCAGGACGGGGAGGGCGCATGAGCACGTTCTCGCCATGGCAGCAGCGCGCGTTCGAGCAGACCGTGGCCGCGCTCGATGCCGATCGCCTCGGCCACGGCCTGCTGATCTGCGGCCCGGCCGGGCTGGGCAAGCATGAGGTGGCGCTGGCGCTGGCCGACCATGTGCTGGCACGTGGCGACGCTGCACATGCCACGCGCACGCGCCAGCTGATCGCCGCCGGCACGCATCCTGACCTTCAGCTGGTCAGCTTCATTCCGAACAAGAGCGGCGACAAGCTGCGCACCGAGATCGTCATCGAGCAGGTGCGCGAGATCACCAACAAGCTGGCGCTGACCCCGCAGTACGGCGTGGCGCAGGTGGTGATCGTCGACCCGGCCGATGCGATCAACCGCTCGGCGGCCAATGCGCTGCTGAAGACGCTGGAAGAGCCGCAGCCGGGTCGCTACCTGTGGCTGATCAGCAGCGACCCGGCACGCCTGCCACAGACCGTGCGCAGCCGCTGCCAGCGCCTGGAGTTCAAGCTGCCGCCACGCGATGAAGCACTGGCCTGGCTGCAGCAGCAGGGCCACAGCGAAGCATCGGCGCGCGAGGCGCTGGATGCCGCGCGCGGCCATCCCGGCCAGGCCGACAACTGGCTGCGCGAAGATGGCCTGAGCCTGCGCCGCGAAGTGGGCCGGGAGCTGGAGCAGCTGGCCGCCGGCAAGACCGGCGCGGTGGAGCTGGCGCAGAAGTGGTGTGGTGATGACAACGCGGCGCTGCGCCTGCGCTTCGCTGCCGACCTGGCACTGGCCCAGGCCAGCACCGATGCCTTGACCACGCCGGAGCGATTGCACAAGCTTGCAGCCTGGTTCGATGCGGCCAACCGCACCCGCGACCTGCTGCGCACCACGGTGCGTGCAGACCTTGCGGTGGTCGAGTTGCTGCTGGCCTGGAACAAGGTGAACGAGCGGCCTGCCGCAAGGGGAAATCGATGAGTGCCAGCAACGCCCGCCAGGGCATCCTGTCCCTGGCCGTGAAGGACAAAGCCGCGCTGTACAGCGCGTACATGCCGTTCGTGAAGAATGGCGGCATCTTCGTGCCCACGCCCAAGCGCTACTTCCTGGGCGACGAGGTGTTCCTGCTGCTGACCCTGCCCGATTCCAGCGAGCGCCTGCCGGTAGCCGGCAAGGTGATCTGGGTGACCCCGGCCGGCGCGCAGGGCAACCGCACCGCCGGCATCGGCGTGCAGCTGGCCGATGGCGCCGAAGGCGAGGGAGTGCGCCACAAGATCGAGACGATGCTGGCCGGCCTGACCAGCTCGGACAAGCCGACCCATACGATGTGAGGCGCCGGGCCATGCCCGGCGGCGCCTTCGAAACACCCGTGAACACAAATGTGAAAAACGGTTGACGGCCTCTGAAAAGCCCCTATAATGAGCGGCTCAGCAACACACCGGGCGGTTAGCTCAGCGGTAGAGCATTGCCTTCACACGGCAAGGGTCACAGGTTCGATCCCTGTACCGCCCACCATATAAAGCCTTGATTTTTAAAGGCTAATGACAAAGCCGGCTTTTTAGTCGGCTTTGTCGTAAGTGCAGTGTAAGTGCAGTTTGGAAGTCCGGTCGCCGAAGCGATGTTCAGTCCTTCACTTGAACTTCCGGCATGTAGATGTGTCATAGTCAGTACGTAACACCACGAGGCACTTACCAAAGGAGATGGACATGAATCAGATCACTACGAACGAAGGCTACGAAGGCTTTTAATTGTTCACCACTCTTGGGAGTGCCCGCCGCAATGGCGGGCATTTTTGTTTGTGGGGCGGATTCAGGGGGAACTAATGGATTGGTTTATTGCTGCGGTTGAAACGCCGTTCTTTCGAAATGTTTCTTTCTTGGTTGGTGTTCTTGTAGCTGTCATTTCTGTGCTATCTGTGCGAGCTACTGCACGGAAAAAACAGAGCGCAGATGTCATCTTCGCCACGCGTTCAGATGAGTTGCTCCAGAAGGGAGTTCGGCTGATCCGTGAGGAAGCGTTGCATATACAGTCGAACATCAGGAAGTACGCGAACGCTCCGGATTCCAACACTGAGAACGCGGCCGCGATTCGCTATGTGCTCAATCACTACGAGAACATTGCAATCGGCATTCAAGATGGAATCTATGACGAAGAGATGTTCAAGAAGGCTTCGTTCAGCACGATCATGGAGATCCGCAGACATTCGGAGACCTTCATAACGGACGTTAGGGTCACCGCTCAGAGGGAAACCCTCTACCAGGAGTTCTGCTGGCTTTGCACTAGATGGAAGAAGTATCCGCTGAAGTCGCGCCCTCATTGATTTCCTGTCTAAAACTGATGATGGACTGGATCTAACGGGCGTGACGCCGTACCGCGTGAGTAGATCGCATGGTTTTGGAAATGCCCGTGCCCCGCGCCATGTCGCTGTTGATCTCCTTCTTTGCTTGGACCACTGCGGGCTTGACCGTGGCCTTGAGCATCAGCCGTTCCCGCCCAGACGTGCTCCCGTTGACCTCGAAACTTAGGTTGAAGTTGTCGCCGTTGGCGGCGGAGGAGCTGTCGCGGCTGACTTGCTCCAAGATGGCATCGAGCTTCGGGCTGTTCGCCGCCGTCGTGACTCGCTCGCCCTTCTGCAGCAGCCTGCCCGTCTCCGGCACCGCGTTGATACCGTCATGTGCCATGCCGGACAGCCAAGACAGTTCCGCGACGGCAGCAACATAGGGCGCGGTGGCCGCGAGGGCTGCTGCCGCTGCGGATCATCGAGCGGATGCTACAGATCGGGCTTGTTTCTTCGGAAAGGATGAGCGCACCGCAACCATCGGGAAAGTCGGTCCCATAGTCCCCTTTGTGCAAGCTCATCGAGCAGCTTGGCCGCCTCAAGCGTTTCCATTGAAATTTCAGCGGCAGCGCTGCCAATCATTCGCTTTCGCCCCAAGATCCGGGCGCCGTTCATTACCGGCGACGAGCTCGGTGCAGCGGTCAACTCGCCGTGTAGCCTGGTGAGCGTTAGCAGGCATCGATTAAGGGCCATCATCAAGCGTAGGTCCGGCACAGCATCCATCGGAACGGAGCGGAGCTGATTGATCGCCGATCCGACTAACGCGATATTTTCTTCTGAATGAGGTGCTTCAGAAGCCATGAAAAGGGACTCCTCGACATGCGTCATCACCGCTAGGTAAGCGTCAGCCCTCCGGCGAAACGCAAGCCGCTCTTGGCGGGAGGCAAGTCTTGCCGCTGCGTAAATTGCCATCGCAGAAAGGAGAGCCTGCGCCCACGCAGCCCAGATCTCAGGCTTGAGGCAGGGAGCGTCGAGTAGCCAAAGGCAATAGATTGGGTCTGCCACGGGGCCTTCCTTGATGATGGCCAAGAATGAGGGGTCCGCGGTCCTGCAGCAACCCATCCTTATTCCTGTTCCTCTGCGAGAATGCCGCCGCTGATCACGGCAGAGCCGACGAACATGTCCTTTGTGTCGTGGCCGCCGAATGCATATGGGATCGGCTGTGCTGACAGCATCTGGTCCACGCCACCCACCACCATGCCGATGCCCAAGTCACCAGTGGCGATCCAAATGGGATAGCAGATCGGTTTATGGCATATGTGTACTACATAGGCCGATTTAGTACTATTCCAGGACCCGACGATGATGCTAGTAGGCGTCTTCGCCGCTCGGACTAAATCCAACTCTGGAAAAGGAGCATTCTGTGGAAGCTAAGGCGAAATACAAAGTGGGCGACAAAGTAAAGCTCAATGTTGGCGGACCCGACATGGCTGTGAACGAAGTGCACAGCGGGCTGGAACGTACAAGCTACCGGTGTAAGTGGTTCGCCGGAAAGAAGCTTGAAGTCGGCTCCTTTGCCGAAGAGATGCTTGATGCAGTCCCCGGGAATGTGGAGTGAGGATCGATGAGGTCATAGAGTGGATGCAATCCGCCCTCGAAGCAGAGAGCTGCCTCTACCAGGACGACGTAGTCGATCACTTGGTCAAAGCAAATTGCGAAGAATTCCTTAGGGAAAACGCCGACGGCAACGTTGTTCTATCCACTTCGTTGCTCACTGGCTTCCGGAGGCGCAATGCGGATTCTGTGGTGTGGGTAAAGCCTGACCGGTACTGGCGCTTGCGAGTCCCAGAGGATGAAGTGGGCCGAGAGGCTAGGGGGTGATCATCTTTTGACAACTGCTGCCCGGTCACCAGCGCGAGGTATGCGGGTACGCAGGGCGCTGGCCCGGGCTGCAGGTGTTGTTGGGGACACCGCCTGCTGGTCCCTCCTGGCGAATCAGTCCGCCAGCGTGATCGCTGGATTGGCATCGCCGCGGCGTGGGATGCTCTTGCCGGCAGCAGAGGCCTCCCGAATCAACAACTCTTCCTGCCGCCCCAGCTCCAGCAGTTGCGCCTCTAGGCTTTCCTGCTTCCGGTCATCGGTGCTTGTCACCTCGCCCTGGTAGAGGGCTGCGACTTCGGTGCGGAGGCGGTCACGGACGACGTCCGGGAAGAACATGCACGCATATGCATGAGGGCTCTCAGGGTACGCCGAGACTGCGTCGCCGCCGCCGCCAAGAAGGGCATTTGGCCGGATGGTTACTTTGTCAGCCTCGCGTTCGATGTGAGCGTCGACAGCTGCAAGGGCAACTTCTTTAGGAGGCATGCCGTTGCGGAGGTCGTGGATATCGTCGGCCAGCTTCTGAATCTGGGCGCGGACGCGCGCCACCTTTGGCAAGTAGTCGGTCATGATCTTTCCCTTATTGGCTCAAGCCCCAATCGGCCACGGTCTGTTGAAGATGCTTTGAGGCGGCCTGGTAAGCCCCTACGTCACCGGATGAAGCACTGAGTTCGTCGTAAGCGGCGGCCACTATCGCGTCCACTGCATCGATCGCAGCCATCCAGCGCTGCAACTTGGCCAACGTCTCGTTCCGATATTCGTTTAAGGTTCTGCCGCCAAGGTTTGTAGGCCTGCCGACGCCCACCGTAAGTTCTCTGCCGCTGAAGCTCTTAGAGACGGTCTCCATCTCTTCGCGGATGGACCTGCGCTGATCATTGAGCTCTCTGCGACGCTCGCTCAGTGCGCGCCGCGCGGCGAAGTAGAGGCTATTGCGAATTCGTAGGTGCTCCAGCTTCAGTAGTGAAGAGGGCGGGGATTGATCACTCACGGGGTGCTCCGGGGTTGAGGGAGAAGGCCGGAAGACGTTCAGGCCTGGCTGCCAAGGCGCGCTGGAACGCAGGGAGGGTGCGTAATGCATCAGCCAAGAGCTCGGCAGGAGGAATACCTGCAGTGTCGGCGACGTCCATCAAGGCGTCGCAGACCACCTGTGGCAGATCGAGCTCGATTTTGGGCATGGCGACATGGCTCAGATGGAGCGTCTATTGGACGCTGGACACCGCTACTGGGCCGGGCTGGAATGCGTAGCAACGCGCACTTGCTGGTGGCAAATTCGGCAAACGGCACCTGTGCATCGCCTTAGCTGGTCAGTGGCCGGGAATGCACAAGGCGCACAGGCAGGAAGTGGGCCTTTCCTTCGGAGAAAACGCGGTTTTTTGCGAACCTGTGGTGAAGCATCCCTAGGCGCCGAAATACTGTCTTTTACCGGGGTCCGAATTCCACCCGGTGGCCGGGGATAAGCGCCAGGGACCCCCGTCATGTCCGAGAGGAGGGGGCAAGGGGCCCGATCATCCGTGTAAATGTGATGCTTGGCACGCTTTCGGATATATTCGCCACTGACCGGGGAGCGGTCCCCGGCGCACCAAGGAGAGGTTGCATGGCAGATCGTCACAGGATCGGTTGCATCAATAAGGATGACCGACAGGACAAGTACAACCGCATCACGCACGTCGGCGGAACCGGAGGAGATCGTAAGCAGTGGAAGCTGACACTCGATGAGGCTATCCGCGGAATCGAGGCTGGCAAGTGGGCGTTCTACACCGAAGTGAACGGTCACGTCAGAGACGTCGTTGTCGTAACCCCAGTCAACGGAAGAAAGTATCTCCGCACCACTGCTGATAGAGACACACCGGACAACCTGCTGAGCCTTCCGGAGTGCCCCTGATGTAAGCCAGGGTGCCGGCAATCGTCGGCACCCCTCCTCTTCTAGCGGCCGTCCGGTGCTACGGTGCCCGTGTAGGTGAATTCTGGCCGGCGTCCGACATAAGGATAGACGCGTGATACCTAAGTACTCAGATCTGCAAAAACTATCGGACGAGAATCTGCAGCAACGTTACGACGCACATGCCGCCAACACCGTCGTTGGAACAGGGTTCTATCTTGAAGAGCTCTCGCGTAGAAAGGCTGCCAAGGAGAGCGCGCGGATGCTTAAGCTGACGGAGACGATGAGACTCCTCACATGGGTGGTCACGGGAGTTTCCATTCTCAATCTGATCTTCGTCGGCGTGCAGGTCTGGCTGGCGCTTTTTGCTTCAGCAACGTGACATAGCTGGGAAGGGGCGAGGATCAACGAAACGCCTCGCCGCCCTCGATCCAATCGAGAACGTCGAACACCGGCAGCAGCGGTTTGCCGCAGCAGTCGCAGGCAATCGGGATCACTTAGAATCGGCGGCTCATGGCGCACGCTCCTGCTGGCGGCGTGGGGCGCGATCAATGGCAGCTGCCAGGCGCTCGGCGAGTGCCTGTAGGCGAGCCTCAGACAGTGCGGACAGCGGCGGAGTCCGCACGATGCGGTGTGCAGGGAATGGGATGATGGTTGCGCCCACCGTGAAGCCTCCCCGAAGGCATCGTGATACTTCCGCAGGTAGCGATACGCGGTCGCGCGACACATCCGCCGAAGCGGGCTCCGTCTCAGCCGCGATCCTCCAGCCGTTCGCGGGCCAACATCGCCACGCCATCCAACAGGTCGTAGCCGCTGCCGGCCTGCACCACCACCGCCAGCAGGCTGCGGCCTACCTCGGCATTGCCGCCGCTCAGCTCCATCTCGCCTTCGAAGCACACATCGCTCAACCATTCATGCGCCTGCTGCAGCCCGCGCTTGCGCGCGCGGCTGAACTCCGCAAGCAGCTTTGCCCGGCCCGCTTCGTGTTCCCCATCGGCAAGCAGGCCGATGGCGCCGCCGTGCGCCGCACGCCACACCGCAGGCAACGGACGGCCGTTCTCGTCCACCACGTCTGCTGACAACTGCGCGCAGTACACCTCATAGCGCTTGCCCGCCGTGCTGGCCGGCACGACGCCGGCTTCGGCCAGCAGGCGCTCGGCTTCATGCAGGTGATTGAACTTCAACCGCAGCAGGGCGGGGCGGCTGACCTGCTGGGCGAGCGCCTGCTGGTTGGCGGCAAACCAGACATTCCAGCCTACCGATGCGCGGCCTTCCAGGGCAGCCTTGAAGTACTCCAGGTGTTCGGCGTCCATTGCGGTCTCCTGCGATTCCCTGCGCGATTGTAGCTACGTCGCGACCGAGCGC
Organism: Stenotrophomonas sp. YJH_SMC_57; assembly: GCF_059369755.1. NCBI lineage: Bacteria > Pseudomonadati > Pseudomonadota > Gammaproteobacteria > Lysobacterales > Lysobacteraceae > Stenotrophomonas > Stenotrophomonas sp. YJH_SMC_57. The sequence continues at coordinate 104,548 of NZ_JCAFSZ010000009.1, read as the reverse complement.
TCAGGCGGTTCCGCCTTCCAGGCAATGGTTGGCCTCGCGCACCAGCTGCCGTGCGGCCACGATCAACCCGTCGGTGTGGAAGGCGCCCAGCTGTTCATCCGGGCCGGCCTCGCTACGCGCGCGGTCGGCGGCCTGCAGCAGATCGAGCAGTGCGGTGAGCCCCGCCATCGAGCGGCGCAGCGACGCGTGATTGGCGGCGGCAAGGGTGAGGCTGGTGCACGGCTGCCCATCCTCGCCATCGACGTTGTTGATGGCATTGAGGCACGCGAAAAACGCGGGTGACTGCACGGGCAGGTTCTGCTCGTCCAATGCGCACTCGATCTCGCGTGCGATGTCGTCGGGAACCTGGTTTGCGATGTCGGCAATCAATGCGTACAGGCGTGGAAGCGATGCGGCTCGTTTGGTCATGGCAAAACCCTCACTGGCGTAGGGCCACCTTCGGAATGAAGGTGGCGGACGGTGCGGGTTGGCGTACCAAGGCAAACAAGCTTCAAGGGAGAAGAACGCCTGGCGGATCTTGCGATCCCCACGCACCGTCCGCCATTGACGGCAGTCGGTGCATTCTCTCAGCTGCGATTGGTTTCGCAGGCCTTGAAGCTTGTTCGTTTATTCGAGACGCCAATCCCGACCAAGGCGTGTTGCCTTGGCGAGGCGATCATCGATCCGCTTAAAGACGGAAGTCATTGAGGAAAGTTGTAACAACGCCAGCCACGAGGGGATTCCACCTCCCATAGGGCAATCCGCGCCTTGTCTGAACGAAGCAGCGCCGCTACACAGCCCAGGTAGATGCCAATCACGTCACCCGGCGCGGGCCCAGACAAGCGTGCCATCCATGAAAGCAGACGTTCCATCCATGCGCTGTGCCGCCGCTCACGACGGGCGTAGTCTCGGCGCACTGCCGTCCCACCTGGCCCTGGAGACCCACCATGCCGCTCGCCCGCATCGATCTTCGCAAAGGTAAATCCGCCGACTACCTGCAACGTGTGGGTGAAGCCATCTACCAGGCCATGCGCGCGGTGGGCGTGCCGGAAAACGATCGCTTCCAGATCTTCCAGCAGCACGACGCCGGGACGCTGATCTACGACCCGGGCTACCTGGGCGTGGACCGCACCGACGACTTCATCTGCATCCAGATCACCTGGAACGAAGGGCGCACGCTGGAGCAGAAGCAGGCGCTGTATGCGGGCATCGCCGAGGGCCTGCACGCGGCGGTGGGCATCCGCCGCGAGGATGTGTTCATCAACCTGGTGGAAGTGAAGAAGGAGAACTGGTCGTTTGGCAATGGCGTGGCGCAGTACGTGAGTTGATGTGCGAAAAGCATCCACGCATGGCGTGGATCTACTGAGCGTGGGCGAGGACGCTGATGTAGATCCGCGCTCCGCGTGGATTTACACCTCGCTGGCTACCTGCTCGCCTTCGCTGGCCGGGGCATCGCTGGCCGCTTTTACTGCGTCGGCACTGTTGGGTTGTTCGCATTCGATGCGGGTGACGTAGCCCTCGCTGCCGATGCTGTGCTCGGCACGCTTGACCAGCCACTGGCCATCCACGCCCTCGCGGAACCCCTGCATCACCACGGTGGCTTCGGCCATCAGTGTTTCGCGGCCGGGCAGGGTGTAGCTGAGCGTCCGCGTCTGCCGTGCCTGTTCGCGATGCTTGGCGCGTGCGGCCGCCTCTGCGCTCTCCCGGTCGGCATAGGCCATGCGCAGGCGAACGATCGGTTCACCGCTGCCCACCTTCACTTCCTGGCGCTTGGCACTGCGCACGTCGCGGTAGTAGGCAATGGTGGTACCGGCATCTTCGCGTGCGGCAAGGGTTACCCGATAGTCGCTGCCATCGGCGGGGGTGAGGGTGACATCGGGAATGCGCTCGCCGCTGGCGCTGGTGGATTCGCCCCGCTTCACGAACACCAGGCGCCCGCCTCCGGGCTTGGCGATGGCATCGTGCTGTTTGGCCAGGCGCAGCAGCAGGTTCATGTCCGACTCCTGCGACTGCACCGTCAGCGGCAGCACAATTGACGCCAGCGATGCACTCACCGCTGCGTTCAGCCCATGCTCGCCGGCCATGCGCCGCACCATGTCGCCGATCGTGGTGCCCTTCTTCCAGGTGCGCGTTTTCTGCGTCTGCAGATCGCTCTTGCCCCCCTTGCTGGTCTCGAACGGTGCCGCCCGGGCGCGCAGCGTCATGCTGCCGGGAAAGCCGGAGATCTCCACCTCGTCGCAGATGTACAGGCCTACGCGCCGCACTTCGCCGTCATAGCCGATGAAGGCCTCCAGTTCCGCGCCCACCGGTGGCAGCTGGATCGGGTCGGACGGATCATGGTCGGCCAGCTGCAGCTCCAGCGTGTCGGACGTGTTGCCGGTCTCGTCGGTGATGCGCAGCGACTTGAAGCGCGCCATGATCTTGTGGGTGATGTCCTGGCTGTTGGCCACCACGCGGAAGGTCGGTGCGATGTTCAATCCCACAGGGCCACTCCCTTGCGCTCGCTGGCCGGGCGCTGCACCTGCGGCAGGGTGATCGCCACGCCGGCAGGCAGCACTGCGCCGCGCGCGGCCAGACCCGGGTTGGCGTCGAGTACCGCGCGCAGGATGGCTGGTGACTGCTCGCCATAGTGCGCATACGCGATACGGTCGACGACATCGCCGTCGCGGGTGTTATACGTTCGTGCCATCGCTGTGCTTCCGCAGTGAAAGGGTGAATTCCTGTTTCAGGATCGCGCTGTCGGCGGTGAACTCGCTGGCGGTGGCATCGATCTTCTCGATGACCCACAGGCCCAGGTTGCCGCCCTTGCCGGTCAGCAGTCGATGAGGCGTGCCCTGCGCGGCCAGCCTGCGCAGCTGCGCGAGCTCATTGCCGGCTCCGCGGAACTGGTAGTAGATGACGCCAGGCAGGGTCATGCTGGCCGAGCCCGGTCCGGTGTACTGCAGGGCCGCCATCTGGCCGACGCGGTCCTGCGCCTGCCAGCGATACTCGTTGGACTGCTGGATCTCCCGGAAGACCGCGGTGTTGAGGCTGAACTTGAAGCCGCCCAGCATCAGCAGGACCGGGGCGTTGCCGGAGTCGTTGGCTTTGAACTGCGACAGCAGCTTGTCCACTGCGCCGGTTACGAATTCGCGTTTCATGCTCAGTTCCTGTCTGCCAGGCCACCACGGGCGGTCACCGCGCTGCGACGCTGCAGCTCGTCGGCCGTGCGGCGCGCCACCGCTTCGCTGGATTCGCCTGGCTGCTGGTGGATGGTGATGTTGTTGGTCTGCTGCTGCTGCACCGTGGTGGCGCTGCGCGGGGTGGGCGAAGGCATCTCCGGTGCGGCACGCCCGGCCGGTGTACCAAAGGCATTCGGCATGCGTGGCTGCACGCTGGCGCTGTGCATGCTGGCGGGCGCGAGCATCACCGGGGGGAGCTGTATGCCGCCGTTTGCGCGTATCGCGCCGTAGGCATCGGCCGCGGTGTTCACACCAAACGCGATCTTGTCCTTGGCGGTGCCCAGCACGCCCCCGACCTTGTCCATGATGGTGCCCACCACCTTCATGAAGGGGGCCATCTTGGTCATCATCGTGTCGATCACGCTGCTGACCTTTGCTGCAACCCAGTCCCAGGCACTGCCGAAGGTGACGACGATGAATCCGGCCACGGTGCCGATGACCTCGCCGATCATCCTGAAGACCTCGGCGACGAAGCCAGCGACATGGATGACGGCGCGGAAGTTGAGCATGAGTGCTTCGCCCACCAGCTTGCCGATCTCGCCCACGCGGGAGAGTTCGTTTCCGGTGTACTGCGCCGGGGCCAGCATCCGCGACAGCCAGTCCCAGGCCTGCCCCAGCAGGGCACCCACGGCCTCCCACGCCGGACGCAGCGGCGCAACGGCATTCACCAGTTCTCCCATCGCGGAGGTGCCCGCACTGCTGAGACCTTCCCATACACCGCCGAGGAAGGCCTTGATCGGCTCCCAGTACTTGCGGACGAGCAGGGCACCGGCAGTGAGCGCGGCCACAGCTACCGCGATAGGTCCGCCACCAATGGCCCCCACTGCGGTGGCGACGACGCGGAACACCGAGGCGATACGCATGGCCATCGGGCCGAAGCGCCCCAGCTGGGCCAGCAGGTTGCCGGCACGGAACAGCTGGAAGACCTTCTGCACGCCCAGGATCGGACCCTTCACGAACGTCCAGGCGTAACGGGCACCGAGTACCGCGCTGCGCATGGCAAGCATGCCCACCACCACCTTGGTGGTATTGGCGATCAGCTTCGGATTCTCGGTCACGAAGGTGGTTACGCCGTTCAGCAGTTCGGTCAGTTTCACCGCGGCGTCGCCGACCGCGGGCAGCAACGCCGCACCAAAGGCCTTGGACAGGTTGTCCACGGCGATCTTCGCGCCCTGGATCTTCTCCGGGTCGGTCTGCATGGCATTGGCATAAGCCGCATCGGTGGTTCCGGCAGAGCCATTGAGCGCCTTGTCGCGGATCCGGGTGTACTGGTCCCAGTTCTGGATCATCGGGCCGACGAAGTTCTTCGCCTGTGCATCGCCGAACAGCTTGCCGATCTTCTGCTGATCGCCGGCCGTGGCCTGGATGATGGCCTGCATCGCAGCGTCGAACGGGTTGCCACCGCTGCTCTGCGCGTCGCTGATGACCTTGCGCAGGTCGAGGCCGAATCCCTTCTTGGCCTTGGCCTGGAGCTCGGGCGACATGATCGATTTCATGAAGCCCTTCATCTGGGTGGCTGCCTGGTCAGCGCCGCCCGCGGACCTGCGCGTGGCTTCCAGTGCCGCGCCCATGGTGGCCGCTGCGGCGTTGCCCTGCAGCTTCAGTGCCTGGAACGAGGTTCCCAGCACCGGCATCACCTTGGCCATGTCCTTCAGCCCCAGCCCGCCCTGGCGGCTGCTGACGACCAGGACATCCAGCGCCGACTGCATGTTGGCAGGGTCGATGTCGAATGACTGCTGCAGGCCAACGGCAGCGCTGGAGACGTCGTCGATCCCCGTACCGGTGACGGTGGCGGTGCGGCCGATGGCGCGCAGGCTGGTCTGCGCCGACTGTGCATCCATGCCGGCGTCGACCAGCAGCCGGATGGCGCGCTGCAGGTCATTCGCCTTCTGGTTGGTGTTGCCGGTCTCGGCCAGGATCGTCCTGCCCAGCGCCTTGACCTGGCCGTTGTCCAGGCCCGCTGCGCTGCCGATCTGCTGGTTCTGGCGGGCGAAGCTGGAGGCGTTCTCGACCGGCTTGGCCAGCTGGGTCACTGCGCTGCCGAGCAGGGTGCGTGACTCCTTGAAGGAGGCTCCCAGCTTCTTGCGGCTACGCAGATTGGCGGTGCTCGCCTTCTCGACGCGCTCCAGGCCGGTCTGCACCTTGCGCAGGCGATCGCCCTCGCTGGAGAGCCTGGCGTACTCCTGGCGCAGCCCGGCAACGTTCTGCTTGAGCTTCACCAGCGAGGGGTTCGCCTTGCTCATGGAGCGCTGCTTGCGCTCCAGCCTGTCCAGTTCGCTGCCGATCTTCTTCAGTCCATCCTCGGTGGAGGACAGCGCGGACTTCAGCGAGCCCGAGATCGAGCCACCGATCGTGATCGTTGTCGTTTGAACGTTACTCGCCATGTACCGGCAATCCTTGTATCCACCAGATGAACTTCGACACCCGCAGCGTCATGATTTCGCGCAGGCCCCAGCCGGTATGGCCGGCCAGGGCGAGCACTCCCTGCCTGATCTGCGGCAGGGTCAGGTGGTAAAAAGCGCGACCCCCGACTGCAGGCGGGCGTAGTCGCGCAGCGGCAGCTTGCGCAGGTCGTCCGGCGGGATCTCGCACAGGTTGGCGATCATCCGCACCTCACGCTGTGCATCGCTGCCCTTGTCATCCTGGAAGCGCTCCATGTCTTCCACGGTGGGTTCGCGCATGCGCAGCACGGCGGTCTCCACGCCATTGACCTGGCGCGGGCGGGTGAGGGTGACTTCGGCATAGCCATCGCGTTCGATGACGTGGTCGTTGGCGGTCTTGGTCTTGCTGGACATGGATGTGTTCCTGGAAATCGAGGGAGCGCGATGAAGGCGGGGGCGCGAGGCGCCCCCGGTGCTGTGGAGATGCGTGCGGGGTCAGATGCCCAGGGCGCTGCGCAGGCCGGCCAGCATGTCCACGCCGTTCTGCTTGGCGATCATGTTGACCACGTCCAGCTCCTGGACGACCAGCGGTCCGTGGGTGAGCTTGTAGTAGTTCAGCGCGAGCGAGATTTTCACCGTGCCCTTCTCGCCGGACTTGGACTCGCCACGATCAATGGCCTTGACCTTGCCGCGCATGTTGTGGACCACGGCGGTGATGCTGCCGTCGCTGGATTCCAGTGCCTCGCGTGCGGTGAAGGAATACTCCTTGCTTTCCACGACATGGAACTTGCCCATGATGTCCGGGTCATCGGCGATGAGGACGGCCTCGGCTTCAAGCTTCTCGTGGCCCAGGGTGATTTCGGTCGGGGCGAACATGCCACCCGCCTGGAAATCCTCGGTCTTCAGCGTCAGCTTCGGAGCGGTGAAGGATTCCACGTTGCCGGCATAGCCCTTGCCATCGACGTAGAAGTTGAAGTTCTTGCGGACGTTGCGCGCCATGCTTAGAAGATCTCCGAGACGTAGTTGTTGTTCATGTGCATGCGGAAGGTCAGCTGTTCACCCGGGTAGGTCGGGGTGAAGTCGAAGTCCCAGTAGAAGCGGCCCTGGGCCACGCTGTCCGCTGCGTTCAGATCGGGGTCGATCCAGCAGTTGCCGCCGAGGATCGCGCCCTGGGTCTTCAGGCCGCGCAGGAAGGCATTGACGCCTTCGCGCACGTCATCGACGTAGGTCTTGCTGATGCCGCGGTCGACAGCCCACAGATGAGCCGCCTCGAGGCTGTCGGCGATGATGTCGGCGGTGCGCACTACGCACAGGAACTGCCACTTCTGGTCGCTGCTGGCGGTACGGTTGCCCCACAGGCGGAAGCCACCTTCGCGGATGATGGTCGCCACGTTGGACTGGTTCAGCAGGTTGGCGCGGCTGGTCGCGTCGGACAGGCCGAAGTCGATGGCACGCGCGGTACCGACCACGCCGTTGAGTTCCAGGTTCGACGGCGACGCCCACCAGCCGCGTTCGTTGTCGCTGCGGGCGATGGCGCCGGCCACGGCACCGGAGGCGTAGCGGGTGACGATGGCATCACCGGACTGCACCAGCAGCGCCGGGTCGACCACGTAGACGCGCTTGGAACCGGTCAGAGCGGTGGTGCTCTTGGCGGCGTCATCGTTGCTGTTCGGGCCGTCCTTGATGATCACCGCGCGCAGCTTGTCGGCGATGCCGAGCAGCTCGGCCACGACCGGGTTGGCCAGTACCGCCTCGGGCTTGGCCGGATCGGTGGGATGCACATGGGTGAAACCCGGTGCGACCAGGATGCGCGGCTTGACGCCGACGATGGACTTGGCCGCCAGCAGGGCATGCACGCCTTCATAGGCGCCGGTCTGTGCGTTCACACCGCCCAGCACGTTGGCCAGGGTGGCGCTTTCGTTGGCACCGTTCTCGACGCGGATGACGACGACGACAGCACTGGACTGATCGAAGATCGCATCGAGTGCGCCGGGTAGCGTGCCGGCTTCGGCGCCGGTCTTGGCCGACAGCTTGGCCGCCTGCGAGGGCGAGGTCACCAGGACGGGGGTGTTGATGGGGAACGCTTCGGTATCAGCCAGCGGTGCGGTGCCGACGATGCCGATCACGCTGCTGGAGGCGATGGCAATCGAGCGGGCACCGGTATCGATGTTGACGACCTGTACGCCATGGAGAAATTCGGTCATTCGGGGTTCTTCCTCGGTGTGGGTGTGTGCCGGCTTGTGCAGGCGACGGGGTAATGTTCGGAGAAGGCGGCGTTGGCGATAATTGCAATCGTGGCCGCGGCGTCATTCCAGGATGGGTCCGGTGTCACCACGCGAGTGCGATGCGCTCATGTAGACCTGGTCTTCGCGCGCCAGGACGACGCCGGTGCTGGCTCGGCGAATCTCGACAATGAGGCTGCAGCCCGCGCTGCCATGGACAACGTCGAATCCGCAGTAGCGATCGGTACCGAGATTCAACCAGGCACCCGTTCCAGAAGGATTCGCATCGCCTTCGACCTTGGTGTAGCGGATCTCGAAGTTGCTCGCGATACCACGGATGAGCCATGGACCGAAGGTGCGGGTGACGCCGTTGGGGTTGTTCGTCCACGTCTGCACCATGCCGTTGGACTTGAAGCTGAAGGCCGCGTGTCCATTGGGCGCAGCGCCGGCGTAGGACGAGCCGCCGATGCTCGGGTTGGGGATGGTGACCGCGTCGTACTGCGCGGTGCCCCGGGCCGCCCACAGGTTCGACACGTCCATGCCGCCGATGCGATGCCCGACGTCCGCACGCTTGCTGCCGTACTGGATGTGGGCGTAGCGGCGGCTCAGGTCGGTGCCGCCGACGCGGCGGCCCGAATCCTGTGCCAGCGGACCTTCTACATAGGGATCGAACAGGTCATCGAAATCCGTGCCGCCGGAGCGATAGCCACTGGCCATATCAACGCTCCGCCTTCAGGGCGCGAACCTCGGCCGACAGCTCCTGGATGGCCTTGGCCAGGACCGGCAGCAGCTGGTCGAGCTTGACCGATGCCACGCGCTCGCCCTGGAACTCGACGCCTTCCAGGTCGACCGCTTCCGGGACCAGTTCGGCCAGCTGCTCTGCGACGAAGAACAGGCGACGACGACCGTCATCGTTGTACTCGGGCTTGTAGTGGCCGGCTGCCAGTTCCATCCGCTCGACAGCTGCCAGGCCGTAGGGGAGGGTGCCTTCGATGTTCTTCAGCTTGCGGGAGGAGCCCACGTCGTATCCTCCCGTGGCAGATACGCCGCCGATGAAGGCGTGTCCGGTGAACCCATTCTCGGCTGAGTACTGAATCCGATTGCCGTCACCCCAGCCTACGTATCCCATGCGTGTTCCGTCAGTGCGATGGAACGCGACGTAGCCGGCAAGTGCACCGGTACCAGCGTTGGTTCGAACGCAGCCGCCAGCACTGATGACCGAGCCAGCAGCGGTGACGGTTTCGTTGAAGGAGGCGGGCCCGGCCACGGATACGCTGGAACCGGTCAGCTCCAGTGGCGCAAAGGCATTTTCTGCCGGATTCACTGATTGGAGCACGGTGTTCCCCGCCCCATTGCTGATGAATCGGATCAGATTGTGACCTGCAGCGGCCTGGGCATACAGATAGGCATTGATGCGCAGTGCACCGGACACAGTGTCGCCGGCCTTGTTTATCTTGCTTGCCGGATCAAAGTTTCCACTGGTCCAGATCTGGCCGCCAGCGCTGAGCGTGGTGGTATAGCCGCCTGCAGAATTCGCAAAGGTGAAGTTCGTACCGTTCTTGAAGATGTACGAGTTGGCGTCGCCCAGCACGAGTACGCCATCGTTGGCCACACCATTCCAGCCATAGGAACGAAGCGAGTTTCCATTCACGCCGACGTGTCCGGTGAACGTCCCGCCGGTCTTGTCCATCTTCGATTCCGGCGCGAAGTTGCCGGCGTGCCATATGACCGAGCCATTCCAGCGCGGCGAGTCGCCATGCTTGATGGTGATCTCGCTGCTGGCATTACGATCGGCACTCCACACGCGCCACAGGCCCGTGTTCGCCCAGCCACCGATGAACGACTGTTCCGCCCCGGCACTGCCGAATCCAACCAGGGGCCAGCTGCCCGAAATGAACTGCTGGTCGGTGAAGGTATTGCCCGCCTTCGTCGCTTTGCCATCCAGTGCCGACTGCAGCCCGGTCACGTCAGCAATCACATGCTTGTGGCCGACCGTGGCGAAGTCGCCGGCCAGCGCGAACTCGGAGGCATGCTTGCCGTCCAGGGTGTCGGCGTCCAGGCCGTTGCCATGCCCGGTGTCCTTCAGTGCAGCGCTCTTCAGTTCCAGCGCGGTGCGGGCTGCCGTGGCGGTCGTGGCCGACAGCAGTGTCTTCGCCAGTGCGGTCGGGGCGCTGGCACCGAAGCGCTTGTCGGTGTAGGCGCGTACGCCACGCGGCGTCACCGCGCGCTGAGTGTCGGTCGCATCTTCGGCTTCGGTGCTCGTGGCCAGTTCAACCACGCCCACGACCTCGGTGGTTGCGGGCGGATAGATGAAGCCGGCGTCACCGAACTGGATCAGTGCGGTATCCACCTCGGCGAAGCGCGTATCGGTGGCCAGCAGCAGCATCGAGGCGGCCGACTTCTCCATGATCGGATCGGCTTGGCCATACGTGGCGAACAACGTGCCGTCGGCCAGGTACAGGCCGAACCCGCGCAGCGTGTAGGCCGTTGCGCTGTCGTCGCGGATGGTGACGTGCACGGTGTCATCGCCCACCGCCTGCCCGCCGAAGCTGGCGACGCGTTTGATTTCGCCCGGCAGCGTGGTAAGCCCCGCCGATGGAGTGAATGCAGTGGACGTCAAACCAATCTGCGTGATCAGGACGGCGTTGGTGCCGGTGTTCGGCGGATTGACCAGCCTGGCGAAGCCGGCATCGGTGATTTTCAAGCGCATGCGGGGGTTACTCTCCGATCAGTTGAAGGCGGCGGAAGGCCGTGGCGTGGGCGGCTGCAAGGGCGCCGACGGCGGCGTCGGCCTGCATGCCCTGGGTGAAGGTGAAGTGCGATCGAACCGGTTTGGTCCGGCTGATCTCGCCGATGACGTCCTCGACGAACATCGCCGTGGCGGCCTGGCCGCCCTGGTTGGCGATGGTCATCACCGCTTCGAAGGTGTGCGGCGGTCCCTTGGGCTGCAGCTGCCACCATTCGCGGATCAGCACCGAGCCACCGAAGGCAGCGACCACGTCGCGCACACTGCCGGCGGTGCCCTTGCGGCGCTGGATGGCGATGGCCGTGCGCACCCGGGCGCGCTTTACCGCTTCGGGCCAGTACGCCTTCCACTCATCCACCGACAGCGCCCAGGCCAGCCAGGGCAGCAGTGCGGTCGGGCAGCGGTCGGCGTCCCACAGTGCAGTGATGTCCACCGGCAGCGGGCGCGCCACGCTGGCGCGGGCAAGCGCGCGCTCGGCACGGGTGGCATTGGCGGGCAGCAGGCTTGCTGCTGACGGCACAACCACCTGGGCGTCGCCGTCGATGATCTCGCCGGGCACCGGTGCAGCAGCCAGGGTCACCACGCTGCCCTCGATGACGCCGCCCTGCAGTGGCTGGCGTCCTTGCGCGTTCGTGCGGTACACCGCCTGCAGCGTCGCCAGCGCGCCACCGGGGTGGCGAAAGGTGCGGTTGCGGCCATCGATCGCGCCGCGCAGGCGCGCGTTGATCAGGCGCGTGCTGGGCTCATTCATCGGTGCCGCCATGGGTCAGGGTCACGCCGGTGCAATGCGTGGCCTGGGTGCGATCCACCACCACGTCGGCAGCCGGGCGGATGATCTCCACACGCTGTACGCCCTCGGCGTGCAGTGCCGCGAACAGGCCCGAACGGGTGACGTCACGGCCGAGGCGATGCGATTCGCTGATGTAGCGATCGAGGCGGCTGCGCGCCTCGGCCAGCACCACCTGCGAGTCCGGGCCGGCGAAGGTGAACAGCGCAGCCTCGACCGCGTAGTTGACGATCGTGGCCGGCTTCACCAGCACGTGATCGGTCAGCGGCCGCACGTCATCCGCCCCCAGCTTGGCCTCGACGATGTCGAGCAGGCCCTGGGTGGCGGTGCCATCGGCCTCGCGCGACAGCACCGAGACCACGACCTCGCCTGGCGTGGGGCTGGTCGCACTCGCATCAAGTACCCGCGGGTCGGCGCTGAGTGCATGGAATACATAGGCACCCTCCGGCCCCGCCACGCTGAAGCCTTCCGGGCCCAGCTGGATACGGCGGCGGAAATCATCATCGCTCTCGTAGCGTGGCGCGATGCCCTCCTGCGGTTTGCCCGGGTCCAGCACCTGGCGCGCGATGCCGAAGATCGCAGCGAGATGGTCCAGGTCGCTGCCGCCGGCATAGGCCAGCATCACGCCGCGCGCGGCGTCGTTGACGCGTTGGCGGTCGAGCAGGCGCAGGTAGGTGCAGACCTCCAGAATCTTGAAAGCAGGGTCCGACGGCAGCAGCGCGTCGAAGGTGGAATCCAGGGCCTGCAGCGCGGTCAGCGACTCATCGAACATGGCTTCGAAATCGAGCACTTCGATGACCGCCGGGGCAGGCAGCTGGGACAGATTGACACTGGTGAACGAGCCGGATGCCACGGTTAGCGAACCTCGATTCCTTCGATGGTGATGGCCTGCCCGTCGGGAAGATGGATGCCGGTCACTGCCAGGATCATCACGCCGGGGGCGGGGAGGGAGACGTCGATGTTCTCGACGTGGAGCCGCGGTTCCCATCGCGCCAGGGCGTCGACGGTGGCGGCAATCAGGTCCATGCGCAGCGAGCGATTGGTGGGCGCATCGATCAGTTCGAACACGCGTGAGCCGTATTCGCGGCGCAGTACGCGGGAGCCAAGCGGCGTGGTGAGAATGTCACGCACGGATTGGTGCAGATGGGCCAGCCCATCCAGGGATTTGCCGGTGTTGGCGTCGATTCCTCGCATGGTCTCTATCGTCGTGGAGTGCAGGTTTTCAGGGCATTGCAGGCGTGGCCGGTCAGGCCTGGGCCGGCGTGGTCGGTGCGGTGGGGCCCTGCGCGGTGTGCTTGTGCGCCTTCAGGCCGATGGCGCCGGCCTTGATCTCGCCGGGGGTGCTGATGTCCTTGCCGGCGGTGATCGCACCGGTCACGTCCAGGTCGCCCGTGGCCTTGATCGACGGTGTGTCGAGCAGCACCGATTCGCTGGCGATCACCTGCGCGCTTGCACAGTTCACGATGACCTTGCCGCTGCCGACGTTGACGCTGAGCGTGGAGGTTTCCTGGTCGTACTCGACGCTGCTGCCGTCGGCGAACTCGGCGCGTTGCCGCAGGCGCGAGTCAGCCGGTGCGGCGAAGCGGTCCTGGTACAGGCTGCCCAGCACCAGCGCCTGGCCCGGGTCGCCATAGGGACAGGCCAGCACCACCTGCTCGCCCGGCTCGGGCGCGCACCAGCTGCGCATGCCTGGCCCGGCACGTCGCTCCAGCCAGGGAATCCAGTCGGTGAGCATGCCGTCGGCATCGACGCGTACGCGCGCTGCGGCTTCGTCGAGTTCGCGCACGACGCCGATCATCAGCAGGTTGCCGATCAGCCGCGAATGCTCGGCGCTCATGGCGCGTGCTCCGGCAGCGGCTGGTAGTGTGGCTCATGGGCGCGGCCGATCTCGGGTGCGAAGCTGTAGAAGGCCTGCGGCACCACGCCGCCGGTGTCCTCCCACGCGTTGCTGCCCAGGGCGATCGGCAGCGACCACTCGACCACCCAGCTTCGGAGACCAGGCTGTGCCGTCGCAACGTCTTCGGGCAACGCGGCGATCACATCGATGGCGCCGCTGGCGGACCCGGGAAATCGGCCGAGCTGGTGCAGCCAGGTTGCCAGGGCGACGGCGGCATTGCGTACCTGCAGCGCTGCATCGGCATTGGCCGCTACGACAATGCGTGCCTCGAAGCGCAGCAGGGCGTGCAGCAGGCCGCTGCCGTCGCTGTTTTCCTTGTTGCGATCACAACGGGTCATGGCCAACAGGCAGGCCGGCATGGGCATGTTGTCCGTGCTGGATTCCCGATAGAACGCGACGGTGGCAAGGCCCGGGAAGTGCGCGCGTATCGCGGTTTCGATGGCGCTGTGCAGCGCGTCGAGCGTCGGAGGAGGGGAATCGGTCGCCATGTCAGCTCATGCAGTGAATGGAAGGAGGGCAGGGTCGGTGCGGCCCATGCGGTCTGCAGCCAGTGTTGCCATCACCGGAGGTGGGCGGCATTGCAGGCGTGGCCGCGAGCGGCGGGGTCAGGGCAGGGTCTTGCTGGCGCCGGCTGCAGTGCCGCAGCTGGCAGGCGCGACCGGCAACGCACCGTTGATGGTGAAACCGCTCTGGTTGCCAAGGCTGTACAACAGCGCCCGCAGCTGGTCGGCGAGTTCGTGGTATCGGCGCGCGACGGCGACGTGGTTGCGCAGCAGCGCATCGTCGTCGGCGCCCTGCAGGTCCGGCAGCTCAGGGGGTGTCTGCAACTGTGCCGGTGCGATGCTGAGGTCAACGTGGCAGGGCATGGCCGGCGTTGGCTTCGCGCCAGATGCGCACGAACTCAGCATCAGCATTGCCGCGATCGCGGCCAGGAGTCTTGGCATGGGTGTCGATGTCCCGTTGCAGGGCGTTGAACTGCTGGGTGCGCTCGGCCTGCGTGGCCAGGCGCTGCGATTCGACCCGGGCGCTGGCACGGGCGTTGGCGAGGTCCTGCTGATGTGCGGCCTGCGCCGTATCAGCGCGGGATGCCTGCTGTGCGGCCTGGGCGCTGGCAGCGGCCAGGTCCGCGCTGCGGTCCCGCAGGGTCCACCCCAGCCAGGCGAAACCGGCATGACTGCCGACGAGCAGTAGCAGGCCGACGCGCAGCCTCAGCGCGAGTGGGGTCATGCCAGGGCTCCACCCGCGGCGCGATAGGCAGCGCGCAGCGTTTCCAGTGCGTGTTCCTTCTGCCCATACCCGGCGCCCGGCAGCGATGCCCAGATGCGCCGTGCCGCGCTGACGGCGGCGTCGAATCGTCCCAGCCGGACCAGCTCGTAGGCACCGCATTGCTTGAGCAGGGCGACCGCGGCGCGATCCTGCGAGACCGGGCCGAAGTCGGGCAGGCCCAGGCGTGCGCGCAGGTCGTCCCAGGTACTGCGCAGGAACTGGTAACGGCCGGCGGCGCTGGATTTGATGCCATAGCGCGGCAGCGACACCAGGACGCGGGGATGGTCGCGGTAGGTGCCGAGCAGCTGGCCACCGACGATCACGTCGTAGCCGCGGTCACGTGAGCGCTGGCTGGGAATGTCGGTACCCTCGGACACGGCCAGCATGTCGAGGAACGCGGCCACGTTGGCACCGCCGAGGGCGCTGGCGGCGGCGGCGGTCATGCAGCGGCTCCCGGCTGCTTGCGCACCAGCGCCAGCAGCGCGTCTATCTGCACGCTCTGCTGGGCGATCTGTGCACGCAGGGCGTTGACCTCGCCACGCAGTTGCCCGATCTCCTGCGCCATCGCCTCGCGTTCGTGCATCAGGCCATCGGCGCGGGTGCGCTCGGCGGCAAGTTGCTCCTGCAGGGTGCGCAGGGTGTTGCTGGTGGCTTCATCGGCGGTGCGGTCGACCTTGGCCGACGACAGCCATTGGCGCAGCCACAGCGACACCGCGATCAATACGCCGGAGGTACCGCCCAGGTACTTGGCCCAGTCCGGCAGGCCGGCCAGCAGGTCGCTCTCGTTCATGCGCGTGCGTATCCCTTGAGCAGGGCCGGGTGCACCGCCGGCGGTGGCGTGGAGCGGGCATCGCGCAGGGCGCGCTTGATGGTGGTCTGCGAGACACCGAACTCACGCGCGACGTGGTCGCGTGGTACGCCGCTGGCA
Source organism: Stenotrophomonas sp. YJH_SMC_57 (assembly GCF_059369755.1). Lineage (NCBI taxonomy): Bacteria > Pseudomonadati > Pseudomonadota > Gammaproteobacteria > Lysobacterales > Lysobacteraceae > Stenotrophomonas > Stenotrophomonas sp. YJH_SMC_57. Next base: position 89,121 of record NZ_JCAFSZ010000009.1, on the reverse strand, counting down.
ACGGCACGTGCGATGCGTTCACGGCGCTGCTGCGCGCCGGCAGCGAAGCAGGAGGCCAGGAACAGCAGCTCGCCACCGAAGTGCGCGACCAGCTGCTGGGCGACGTCGTAGCCGAGGATGTCGATCAGCCGGTGCTGGTCGGGCAGGGTGGACGGCACGTAGACGATGACGCGGTGGCGGCCGGTCGTGCTGGAGGTGGTCGGCGGCCATGCGCGCACCAGCGTGAGGGCTGCGGATTCGCCGATGACCTCGGCGAGGGTCTGGATGCTGTCGGGCAGGGCGTTCATGAGGAGTGTCGTCAGTGGCATTGATCTCCACTGTTGCCCTCCCGTTCTTCTGGTCAACACCTTTCATCTACTTTGGAAATTGCGCGCTGAAGGCATTCAGTGAGCCTGAGTACCGATGAGGACGGCGCTGCGGATGCCTGCGGCGGCTCTTGCCGGGTTGTCGTTGCCGCGGCTGTTTTCCGTATTCCTGTACTCGCTGTCCTCACCGTGTGGAAACAGAGGCAGGTCAAGGGGAATCCGGCAGGTATGGGGTGAGGATGGCCTTGTTGCCCGCCCTCACGTCCGGGCGCAGGCCCGGAAACAAAAAAGCCCCGGACGATGCCGGGGCTTCAGGGCTGCAGGTGGGGCTGGGTCAAAGGTCGAACACCAGGTTGCCGCCGGTCTTGCGTGGGATGTAGCCGGCGTCGCGCAGCCAGCGTGCCGCATTGACCTGGTCCATGCGCTTGACCGGAAAGCGGTTGGCGAACATCAGGAAGCGCGCCACCGTGATCGACTCACCCTTGCCCTTCAGGGCGGCCAGGGTTTCGGTGAACCACGGTGCGGGCGGCTGCTGCCTGCCGGGGCGGGCCACGGTACGGGCCTGCGTCGAGCTGCCATCGCCGGCCCGGGCCAGCGAGCACAGCGAGATGAAGATCGCGTCCAGGCTCACGACGTCCTTGCCACCCTTGGGCTGGGACTTGAACAATTCGATGGCCTTGAGGCGCGTCGACGCGAACTGTTCGACCTCCATGGGGTTTCCTCTCTGCGAAAATTGGTGGGGGGATGCAGGGTGACGACAGGTGTCGTCGGTGATGAGGCGACCTTACATCATTTTCGCCGATGATGGGCCACGACCTGCGCTCGGATGAGTGGGAATAGAGATCACACGGCCCCGCGCCGTGCTCAGATCACGCCGCGCGACAGCAGCTGGTCCAGCGTCCTGCGCACCAGATCGGCCGGGGTGCCGTCATTGTTTACTTCGATGTCGACCAGATGGTCCGGCAAGGCCTGTTCGCTGGCATGGCCCGGACGGCTGACGCGGATCACGACACCGCCACGGCGGCGGATCGCGCGGGCTTCATCGGCCAAGCGCACATCCGGCACCAGTCCGCCTGCAGGCAGGCGTGCGAACAACGCGCGCTCCCGCAGTTCGGGGAGGATGCAATCACGCCCCGATCCGGTTCCGGCGCTCTGCATCAACTGCTGAGGGATGAGCTCAGCCAGCGCCCGCAGCGGTGCCGCAAAGCTGTCGCAGGGCAGCGCCAGTGCCGAGGCCAATCCATTGGCCAGGGTGTCCTTGCCCGCATGCTTGGCGCCGGTGATGCCGATGTAGAGCGGACCCACCGCCTGCGGGGCAGGCCGCAGCGGCGTGCGGCCCAGGGCGGGGCCGGCACGGAATGCGGCCAGGGTGTCGGCGATCATGCGATGGCCACTGTCGAGGGAGGCGGGAATCATGCGGAATCTACTCCTGGAAGAAGGTGGCAGCCGGCGATGGGTCAGGAATCGCGACTGCCAGCACCGCGCGCGCGCAGCAGGCGCTGGGTGATGCGCCCCCCGCGGGCGGCGGCCGCGACAGGGTCAAAGCAGAGCATGGCGGTGCGGGTACGACGGCCAGCGGCAAGGTGATCGCGGATGGTCCGTTCGGACAGCACCGGTACCCGCTGGTGGATCTGCCGCACGGTCAGCTGTTCGCCTTCGAAGGCATGCAGTTGGGGACGAGGCATGACGGAAGCGCTCCTGGAAGGTGGCGTGGCCGAGATAGGCATCTTGCCTTCACGGGCCGCCTTAGTCAACACCTTTCATCTACTTGTATCTTGGATCGTGCCGCCGGGTGGTGGTCCCCGCCAATGCCCTTCTCGTGCACCCGGGGGGAACGAGGCTCTAGAACGGACCTGCCGCCTGCTCGCCGAGGGTGAGCCTGCGCGGCGGCATCAGCCAGACCTTGGCCCGCTCCTTGCCCACCACGCGCGTACGTACGCCATGGCGCTTGACCACATAGGCGGCCGCCTCGTTGACGTCGCGACGGTTCGGCTTGTCGATGCCCGCGGCAATGACGATCTCGGTGGCGCGGTAGTGCGCGTTCCAGTGCTCGGTAGGCAGCGACCAGTCGAAGCGGCGGTCGATCAGTTCGGCGATCGGCGAGATCGGTTCGTGCTCGCTGTTGGTGGTATTCAGTGCATCCAGTTCCTCGGCGGACAGGTGCCAGGTTTCGCCCTGGCAGTACAGCGCATGGGCCTCGGCCCACACCTGCTGCATGTCGATGCGCGCCGGTTCGCCCAGTGCCACGGCATGCACGGTCCACCAGCGCGTGTTGCCGGTCGCGTCGCGCAGGAAGCGCTCGTCATTGACACTGGCAAACAGGATGGTGCGGCGCGCATAGCGCGATTCGTTGCGCGCGTATGGACGGCGGATCTCATCATGGCTGCGCGAGATGAACGATTTCAGCGCGGCGATATCGGTGCGGCGGAAGGTGGCATCCACTTCACCCAGTTCGACGATCCACTTGGAGATGACCTGCTTGATGCTGTCCTTGTTGGCCGGATCGAGCACCACGCCGTCGGCGATCAGCTGCAGCTCGGCCGGTGCCAGTTGCCGGGCCCAGCGTGTCTTGCCCAGATTCTGTTTCGAGACGAACGTCAGCACACCCCGCGCCACCACGCCATCGGGCTCAAAGGCCGCCGCCACGCCGGAGACCAGCCAGCGTCGCATCAGTACTTCCTTCAGGACGCGCCCGTCGGCCATGCGCGTGGGCTGCGCTTCCTGCACCGTATCGAAGAAGGCCTGCAGACGGGACTGGCCGTCCCATGGGCGTGAGGTGATCCAGCTGGCGACCGGATTGTAGGGGTTGGCTTCGGCCACCTGGCACAGGTTGGTTTCGAAGCTGGCGGTGGTCATGCCAGCGCGGTGCATGCAGTCCATCACTTCACCGGCAGCCACTTCCTTGGCATTGTCCACCGTGCTCTGCAGGCCCGGCACCAGGATCTCCAGGTCCTTGCGGATGACGTTGTAGCGCACGGTCACGCCGGTGCGCCGGCACAGTTCGGCCAGATTGCGTGCGGTGGGCAATGGGCGGCCGCGCGCGCTGGTATCGGGAAAGGGCGTGAAGGCATCGAACGCGGACAGGTTGCCGGGCACCTGATAGCTCGCGCTGGCTGCCGAAGGTGGGACGTCGCCGGCCATGTCATGTTCCGCCACGGCGGCTGGTGGCGGCAGGAGCTGCGCGCGGACTGCCTCCAGCCCCTCGCGCAGGTGCAGGTCGTTGAAGTCGGTAGGGCGGTCACTGTCACCGTGCACTGCGGAGAACTCGGGCCATGCCACGCGTGCATCGATCTCCGCAGCGGCGCGCGTTGCCTGGGTGACGCCGGGATTGTCCACGGGCTGCCGGGTCCATTGATCGTTGTCCGCGCAGAGCACGAACACACCGTCAGGCACGGCGCTGCGCCAGGCGCGGGCGACTGCGGCGAGGTTGCCGGCATCCCAGGCGACCACCACGCACCAACCGGTGGCCTGATGGATGGAGGCGGCGGTGGCATAGCCCTCGGCGATGGCGATCGGCTGTGCAGCGAGCGGCTTGCCGATGACATGGAAACACCCCTGTTTGCGGCCACCGGACAGGAAGTCCTTGTCGCGGCCCAGTGCCGGCTCCAGGCGCGGAAAGATCGCCTGCAGCGAGACGATCCGACCGGCTGCGTTCATCACCGGCACCAGCAGCGCGTTGTCGACGTGGCGGAAGACCAGGCCGTCGCTGTTGCGTACCGGCCACGGCGCCACCCGCAGGCCATGCGCAGGGATGCCCTTGCGCACCAGATAGGGATGGCTGCCGTCCGCCGGTACCGCGCGGTTCCACAGGACGTTGGCGGCCTTGGCGGCGGCCTCCTCGCGTTCACGCTGCTGCTGCTCGCGTTCGGCACGGGCCGCCTCCTGGCGGTGGCGGATGGCGCGCTGTTCGGCGGCGCTGAGCGTGCCGGGTGACTTCGCGCACCAGGCATGACGGGTGCCGGTACGCCAGCTGCCGAACTCGCCGGCCGGCACCTGGTCACCGAACAGTACAGCCCACCCATTGCGAGTGCCGGGGCGGTCACCCTGCACATGGAAGCGCACCAGCATGCCGTCGGCATTGAGTGACTCGCGGCCGCGGGCGTCCGGCACGATGCCGTGTGCGTGCATGACCTGCAGGAACGCAGGAACGACGTCCTGCGCTGGGTGCGATGTGTGCATTCGGCGAAGCCCCTTGAAGCGTGGTCCGGTTCACCGCAGCCTGTCGATGCGCAGCGTGATTCATGCCGGGCGCAGTGCACGTGGCGACCGGCCGACGCGGCAGGGTCAGCCGCAGAGGGGAAGCGGTGATGCGGCCATGGTGTCGGAACGACCTCTCTTTTGCAACACCTTGCGACACCTTGCATCCCCGACCCTGCCGATGCACTTGGGTGCTCGGGGGATCTGCGATGACCTTCGCAGATTGTCGCTTTTGCGGTGGCGTGTCGCAGTTGGCGAGAACCGTTTTTCCGATGATGCCGTCGCCGTCAGAGACGGCCTTCCGACCCGCCTTCCGCCCCTCCGGGCGCCCATGCACAAGGAGCCTGAATGCCTGAAATCCACTGCAACAACGAACGCCGATCCGATCACGGACGTGTCTCGTCCAGCGCCGTTGTGGCGTTCTCAATCGGTGCGACCACCCCCCGATAAAATACAGCCGGCATGACGGACACCATCGACGAAGCGCAGGAACTGGAAGCGCGCCATCTGCAACAGGCATTGGCCCAGCACGCAATGCGGGCCCGCGCTGTTGCCCCTCTCACACCCATTGGGGAATGCCACAACCCGGACTGCAGCGAAGACTTCGACAACGATCCGGCCAGGCTGTTCTGTGGGCCTGCCTGTGCCGAGCGCTACGAAGCCATCCATCAACACCGCAACGCATAGGAACAGGGGACATGTCTCTGAACAGCAACGACGCTGGATTCACCGAACGCATCGCCGGAGTGTCGGCCGAGCTCGCCGTGCTGGTGAGCCTGGTGGAGCACCACATCCATCTGCAATTGGCTGACCTGGCCGATTCGGGCGACATGGATGCCCAGGAGCGATTCGCGGTCGCCGATCCGGAGCGCTGGTTGGAGAACGCCCGCCACAGCCTGCAGGTGGGCGTCATGTTCCTGGAACGCGCGGTGCGGCAGCCCGCCCGGTTCTAGCGTTGCCGCGTGGGGACGGAAGGGGCCGGTGTGGTCGCCTTCCGTCCCCACTGCAGGACGCAGTGCGCTGCGCGACGGGGGCTGCGTCATAACGTCGCACCGCCTGTGCAGCAACCCTGAACGTGGTCCAAGGTTGGCCGCGCCCCCGTAGAATGGCAGCGTGCGCCGTTCTGTTCTCCATCGCCGGTTCCAGGCTCTGGCATGGCTTGCCATGCTGCTGGTGCTGCTCGCCCCGCTGGTGAGCCGCTGGCTGGCGCACGGCCACGTTGCGGCGAGCGCACCGGTGGCGGCAATCGACCACAGCCTGCACGCACCGCATGTGATGGACGGCCACCACGACCATCATGCGATGGCGATGCAGCACGGCGAATCGGCACCGAAGCCTGCTGCCGACCCCCATGCCGATCATGAGATGGGCGTGGACTGCGATTACTGCCTGATCGCCGCGCGGATGATCACCCTTCTGGTGGCAGCGCTGCTGCTGTTGGCGCCGATGACGCCGGTCTGCCGCGCATTGCGCGGTGCGGTGCAGGCCCTGCCGCAGCGGATCAGCGGCACCCTGGGAGCGCGTGGGCCACCGGTCCTCAGGACCGCCTGAGCCACACGCGCGCTGCAGTGATCTTCCTGCCATGAGGTTGCCGGCCACGGCCGGTGCCCGCACGCGCGTGCCTGTCCCTTTCTGATTGCTGCCCTGCAGTGCGGGGTGGCCTTGCATGCCGTGACCCAATGAAAACCAACCCCAACTCCGCGTGCCTGCGCCGGGCGCTGCTGCCCGCGCTGTGTGCCTGGCTTCTGCAGGCGGCGCCTGCCCTTGCCGCCGATGCGGCGCCTCCCACCACGCTGGATACCGTGCGCGTGGTCGACACCCGCAGCAGTGAGCTGTCTTCCACCGCCAGCGCGGGCTCCACGCTGGGCCTGAGCGTGCTGCAGACGCCGGCCGCGCTCACCGTCATCAGCCGGGACCAGCTGGAGCAGCGCGGCGATACCAACCTCAACGATGCGATCAGCCGCGCAGGTGCGATCAGCGCCATGCCGCACCCCGGCAACGGCCTGAGCGCGCTGTCCAGCCGCGGCTTCACCGATGGGGCGTCGGTGATGCGGTTGTATGACGGGCTGCGCCAGTACGGCGGCGTGGGCATCACTTTCCCGTTCGATACCTGGTCGATCGAGCGCATCGAAGTGCTGCGTGGGCCAGCTTCGGTGATCCATGGTGACGGTGCGATCGGCGGTGTCATCAACATCGTGCCGAAGAAGCCCTCGCGCGGAGCCATCGAGAACGAAGTCAGCGTGACCGTCGGTAGCGAGGACACCGCACGCCTCGGATTCGGCAGCGGCGGCGCGCTGACCCCGGTGCTGGCGTACCGGCTGGATGTGAGTGGCAACTACAGCGGCGGGTGGGTCGATCGCGGGCGCAACAGTGACGCCACCTTCTCCGGTGCGCTGCTGTGGCAGCCGCGCGACGACCTGCAGCTGACCCTCACCCATGCGCAGGGCCAGCAGAGGCCGATGCGTTACTTCGGCACGCCGTTGATCGACGGTCGCCAGCTGGACGCGCTGCGCCACCGCAACTTCAACGTGGAAGACAGCCAGATCCGCTTCCGTGACCGCTGGACCCAGCTCGACGCGCTGTGGACGCCCACCGCGAACGTGGAATGGCGCACCCGCGTCTACCAGATCGACAGCCAGCGCGACTGGCGCAACGCCGAGGCCTATGTGTACAACCCACGCACCGGCCTGGTTGATCGCTCCGGCAATACCCGGATCACCCATAACCAGGACCAGACCGGGTTGACCTCGACGCTGCGCGTGCAGGGTGAGGTGGGCGGCCTGGTGAACAGCTTCGCGGTGGGGCTGGATGCCAACCGTGCGCACTTCAAGCACACCAACAACACCTATGCCGGCAGTTCGGGCCCGGTCGATCCGTTCCATCCGGTGCCAGGCACGTTCGTCAGCGATGCGCCGAACCTGCCGCGCTACCGCAACCGCGCCGAGCAGTACGCGCTGTTCGTGGAAGACCGGCTGGCACTGGGTGAGCGCTGGTCGGTGCTGGGGGCCCTGCGCCACGATCGTGCCGACATTGATCGTACCGATCTGATAAGCGGCCAGCGTGCGTTCTCCAAGACCTACAGCAGCACCGGGTGGCGCGCGGGCACGGTGTTTGCGCTGCGCCCGACGCTGAGCCTGTACGCGCAGTATTCGCAGGCAGCCGACCCGGTCAGCGGCCTGTTGATGATCAGCCCGGCCAACGGTGCGTTCGACCTGGCCAAGGGCCGGCAGATGGAGGTGGGCATGAAGCAGGCCTTCGACGTTGGCGAGTGGACGCTGGCCGCCTACCGCATCCGCAAGACCGGTCTGCTCAGCCGCGACCCGCTGCAGCCTGACCGCCGCGTGCAGATCGGCGCGCAGACTTCGCGTGGCATCGAGGCTTCGTTGAACTGGAACTTCGCGCCGCAGTGGTCGCTCGATGCCAACGCGACGGTGCTGAAGGCCGAGTTCGAGGACTTCCTGGAAACCGCGGGGACGCCACCGGTGCTGGTCTCGCGCGACGGCAATGTGCCGCCGAATGTGGCCGAACGCCTGGCCAATGTGTGGTTGAGCTGGCAGTTCCTGCCCGACTGGACCCTGGCCGGTGGCGCGCGCTACGTCGGCAAGCGCTACGCCGACAACGCCAACACGCTGGAACTGCCGGGCTACAGCACCACCGACCTGGCACTGACCTGGCAGGCCGCGCCGCGGACGCGGTTGTCGGCACGCATGCTCAATGTGTTCGACAAGGCCTACTACGCCACCGCGTACTACACCAGTACGCAGTGGTTGTCGGGTGCGGACCGGCGCGTCGAATTCACTGTCGATCATCGCTTCTGAGGGCAAGGGCCATGTCGCTGCGTTCCACCGCCAAGCGCTGGACCTACCTGGTGCATCGCTGGCTGGGCATCGGAGGATGCCTGTTGATGTTGCTGTGGTTCGTCAGCGGCATGGTGATGCTGTTCATCGGCTATCCAAAGCTGACATCCGGCGAGCGCCTGGCGGCGTTGCCGGTGCTGGGTGATGCCGTCGATTGGCGAGGGCTGTCGGCGCTGCCATACGCTGTACAGGCCGAGCCGGAAGCCGTGGCGCTGACCACGCTGCGTGGCGAACCCACCTATGTGGTGCGCAGCGGCAGCAACGTCGGTGCGTGGTCGGCGCGGACAGGCCAGGCGCTGCTGCCGGTGTCGGCACAGCAAGCTGAAGCGTCGGCAGCGCAGTTTGCCGGCGGGCAGGCGTTTGTCGGCGCAATGCGTGTGGATGAAGATCGCTGGACGCACTCGCGCGCGCTGGATGCGCATCGGCCGCTGTACCGGGTTGAGGTGGGCGGCGCGCAACCAGGCGATGTGTACGTGTCCTCGCATACCGGCGAGGTGGTGCTGGATGCGCCGCATGTGCAGCAGCGCTGGAACTATGTGGGCGCGTGGTTGCACTGGCTGTATTTCCTGCGCATGCAATCGGTGGATCCGGTATGGACGTGGGGGGTGATCGTGCTGTCCGCGCTGTGCACCGTGGCGGCGGTCAGCGGCATCGTGGTCGGCCTGTGGCGCTGGCGTTTCCGCGGGCGCTACCGCTCCGGCGCGAAGACGCCGTATGTCGAACCCTGGATGCGCTGGCACCACCTGATCGGGCTGGTCGCTGCTGCCTTCGTGTTCACCTGGATCTTCAGCGGCTTGATGTCGATGAATCCGCTGGGCGTGTTCAGCAGTACCCGCGATGCGATCGATGCCACTCGCTATCGCGGTGACAGGGTGGCGGTGGATGGGACGCTGGCCGAACCGTCGGCGTTGCTGGCGGTGGCCGGCGACGCGCGTTTCCGGCCGGTGGAAATCCAGTGGCGTCGCATCGGCGGCGAACTGTTCGCGGTGTTGCTGGACGGGCAGGGCGATAGCCGCATCGTGTCCAATGTGGACGGGCGGCTACAGGTCGCGCGCCAGTTGCCTGTTGCGCGCCTGCAGCAGCAGGCAGGCCTGATGTCGGATGCGCCGCTGCAGGACTTCCGCGTCCTGCAGTCGCCTGATGCCTATTTCTATCCGCGCGCGCCTGAGGCCATGAACGGTGCGGCCGTGCGCCGCTTCCCGGTGGCGGTTGCGGATTTCGATGATGCCGAAGCGACGCGTGTCTACCTCGACCTGGGCACCGGCGACCCGCTGTTGACGATGGGGCACCGCGAGCGGCTGGGGCGCTGGCTGTTCTACTTCCTGCACAGCTGGGACCTGCCGGCGATGCTGCGGCAGGACATCGCGCGACTGGGTGTGTTGTTGCTGCTGAGCGTGGCGGGTGCTGCGTTGTGCACGACTGCCACGGTAATCGGCTATCGGCGGTTGCGGATGAAGTTGCGGCGTCTGCGGCGCTGATGCGACGGGTCACAGCCGCAACCAACGGGTGGACATCGCCACCAGCAACAGGGCCGTCGCCACGCCGATGAACGCGGCGACCAGGCCGAAGTGATTGGCGGCGAAGCCGATCAGCGCCGGGCCGGCGAGGATGCCGGCAAAGCCAAGCGTAGACACCGCCGTAATCGCCAGTGCACCCGGCATACGGGTCTGGTGGCCGGCCAGCGAGAACAAAGCCGGTGCGATGTTGGCGCAGCCCATGCCCACCAACACATAGCCGAGCAGGGATGCCTGCCAGGGCGTAACCAGGGTCAGCACCAGCACGCCGCTGGCGGCGAGCAGGGCGCCGAACACGATCGCGCGCTGGCGACCGACGCGTGCCACCAGCACATCGCCGAACAGGCGCGCGACGGTCATGGTCAGGGTGAAGGTCACATAGCCGATGCCGGCCAGGCTGGCGTCGACACGACGTACGTCGGTGAGGAACACCGCGCTCCAGTCCAGCATCGCGCCTTCGCCGAGGAAGGCGATGAACGCCAGAATGCCGATGAACAGCACCACGCCGTGCGGCATCGCCAGCATCGGCGTGTCATGCGGCATGCGCTCGCGGTGCCAGTACGTCGCCGACAACAGCATCACCAGCAGCATGGCGCCTACGCCGATCAGCACCGACGCCAACGGTGGCAGCTGTGCCGAAAGCAGTACGGTCATGGCGGCCGCACCAAGGAAACCGCCGATGCTGAAGAAGGCATGGAAGCCGGACATCATCACGCGCCGGGCTTCGCGCTCGACGATCACCGCCTGCACGTTCATCGTGCAGTCCATCGCCCCCACCGCGGCACCGAACACGAACAGCACCAGCCCCAGCAGCCAGGCGGTGTCGGCCAGCACCAGCCCTGGCACGCTGAGGCAGATCAGCAACGTGCTGGCCACCATCACCCGACGGCAGCCCAGGCGTGCGGCCAGCACGCCGGACAGCGGCATCGCCAGCAGCGAACCGGCACCGAGGCAGAGCAGCACCAGGCCCAGCGTGGCATCGTTGATGTCCGTGCGTGACTTGGCGAAGGGCACCAGCGTGGCCCACAACGCGGTGGCGAAGCCGGGAATGAAGAATGCAGCGCGGGTCGCGTGCTGTTCGGCACGCGCGCGGTTGGCAATAGGCATGGGCGGTTCGGTCAGGGCAGGGTGGGATGCACTGTGATGCCGGCGGCACGGAAGCGGGCGGCCAGTGCGGGAGGCGCCGACGTGGTCAGCACCAGATCGTCGATCTCGTCGAGGCTGGCGATCTGCCAGTTGCCGCGCGCGCCGAGCTTTTCAGTGGTGGCAGCGACGATGACGCGGCTGCTGCACGCCACCATCGCGCGTTTCAGCGTGGCTTCTTCCGAATCCATCGCCCACACGCCGGTGTCGCCGTCCACCGCACACGGGCCCGGCAGGTACACATCGGCCCGCAGGCGCTGCACCTGGGCCAGCGCTTCGGCACCGACCGCGCCGCCACCGCTGGCCAGGCGGCCGCCGATCAGCTGCACGGCGGTGCCTTCATGCACGCTGGCGGCGGTGGCGATCTGCGGCGCGTTGGTGATCACCGTCAAGCCGAGAGCGGCCGGCAGCTGCTGGGCGATCGCCAGGTTGGTCGACCCGGCGTCGAGCAGTACCACCTGGCCGGGTTGCAGCAGTGCGCAGACACGGGCGGCCAGTTCGGCCTTGTCGCCGCGGTCGCGGGTCAGTCGTTCGCGCAGTGGGCGTTCCTGCGGCGGCGGCAGCACGGCGCCCCCGTAGACGCGCTGGCATAGCCCTTGCGCGGCCAGTTCGCGCAGGTCACGGCGGATCGAATCTTCGGAGACGGCATAGCGGCGCGCCAGCTCGGCGGCGATCACGCGACCCTGCTGGCGCAGTTCCTCGAGGATCTGCTGGGGGCGCTGGGCGGGGAGGGGGCTGGGATCGGAGCTCATGCTGAGAATCATGCACGACTGTGCATGAACGTGCAATATCAGGCATTGCGTTCCGCGGCGCTGGCGGGGTTGGGAATACGGCGCCTGCCCGGCATCATGGCCGCGCTCCCTGGCATGGAATCCCTGATGTCCCCCACCGTTCACCGCAAGCTGCGCATCGGCGCGGACCAGTACACCGGCCAGAAAGTGGTCGACCAGCAGTTCCATGAGTGCGATTTTTCCGGCGCCGACCTGACCGCCACCGAGTTCATCAACTGCAGCTTCTACGACGCCGACAGCCGCGCCGGCTGCCGCTTCAACGGTGCCACGCTGAAGGAAGCCAGTTTCCGCAGCTGCGACATCAGCATGTGCCACTTCAACTTCATCAAGGCACTGGGCCTGGAGATCAGCGAATGCCGCGCGCAGGGCGCGGATTTCAGCAATGCCAGCTTCATGAACCAGATCACCACCCGCAGCTGGTTCTGCAGTGCCTTCATCAAGAAGTCGAACCTGCGCTACGCCAATTTCTCGCGGGTGACGCTGGAAAAGTGCGAGCTGTGGGAGAACCGCTGGGACGGCGCCAATGTGAGCGGCGCCAGTTTCTCCGGCTCGGACCTGTCCGGTGGCCAGTTCGAGGGCATCGACTGGAACAGCGCCGATTTCACCGATTGCGACCTGACCAACTCGGAGCTGGGTGAGCTGGACCTGCGCAGCACCAACCTGCGTGGCGCCACGCTGGATGTGCAGCAGGTGGCGCTGTTGATGCAACGCATTGGCATCACCGTGGTGCCGTAGGCATCAACCGGCGTAGGCCACCCAGCCCTTGAAAGTGAAGCCGGCGTAGAACAGTTCCACGTCGTCGAAGCCGGCCTCCTGCAGCAGCGCGACCTCCTGTTCGGGCGACAGCAACGGCAGCCGCTCGGCAATGGCTTCGATCGCGCGCTGTGCATCCACGCGCGCAACGCCAGAGGCTTCTGCGAACGCCGCATAGCGCTGCAACCAGCGCAGCTTGCCGTCCGGATCCTGCGGCACGCTGTGGTGAGCGACCACCAGAGGGGCACCCGTGCGCAGTCGCTTGTGTAGTTCGCGCAGCGTATCCAGGCGTTGCGTGGCGTCGAGGAAGTGCAGGGTCAGCAGGCAGCTGGCGCCGTCGAAGCGCACGTCCGGAGCATCGTCGATGTAGCCTTCCAGCAGCTCAACGCGTGCGTTCAACGGGCCCAGCGTCTGCTCGGCCAGGGCCAGCATCGGTGCGGCCGGGTCCACGCCCAGCAGCTGCCAGCCCGGTTGTGCCTCGGCAAAGGCTTTCAGCTCCAGGCCGCCACCGGCGCCCAGCACCAGCACGCGCCCCTGCTCGGGGACCCGTTCGGCCAGCAGCAGGCGACTCATCTGCTGCAGGGCGAGATAGCCCGGCACCTGGCGCAACGGGCCTTCGGCATAGCGGGCCACGGCCTGCGGATCGGAAAACGAGGACATGCGGGCATTCCTGCAACGGGGACTTACCACTGTACCGTGGCACGCAAGTGCCGGGGCCGCAGGGCACCGGCATCGCGTTCAGCGCAAGGCCTGCGCCAACACCTGCCAGATCCGCGGGTCCTGGCATTGCGAGACATTGAAGCGCAGGTAGTCGACCGCGCGCTGCGACTGGCTGAAGGCGTTGCCCGGTGCCAGTACGATTCCCTCGCGCAGGCAGTGCCGCGCCAGGGCCGCGGCGTCGCGGCCATCGGGCAGCTGGCACCACAGGAACAGGCCGGCTTCGGGCAGCAGCCACGGGGTGATGCCCAGCGCGTGCAGTTTCCGCAGCGTATGCCGGCGTGCATCGGCCAGGCGCGAACGCACCGACTGCATGTGGCGACGATAACCACTGTCGGTCAGCGCGATGTGCATCAGCTGCATCGCCAGATGGCCGCCGCCGAAGCTGGTTGCCAGCTTCAGGTCGGTCAGCGCGTCGATCCAGTCGTGGCGCGCCGCGATGTAACCGCACCGCGACGCCGCCGACAGTGTCTTGGAAAAACTGCCGACGTGGATCACCCGTGACAGCCCATCCAGCGCGGCAAGCCGCGGTGCGGGATGCAGCTCGAAGTCGGCGAAGATGTCGTCCTCGACGATGACCAGTTCGCTGCGTTCGGCCAGGCCCAACAGGCGATGTGCGGTGCTGGCGGAAAGCACCGCGCCGGTCGGGTTGTGCAGGCCCGAGTTGGTGATGTACAGCCGCGGCGCATGTGCCTGCAACGCCTGCGCAAACGCATCAAGGTCCGGCCCGGTGTGGGTGTACGGCACGCCTACCGCCTGCACCTGGTGTGCCTTCAGCAGCGCGTGGTAGTTGAAGTAGCTGGGGTCATCCACCAGCACGCAGTCGCCGGGCTTGAGCAGGAAGCGGCAGATCAGGTCGACCGCGTGCGTGCCCGATTCGGTCAGCAGGATCTGTTCCATCGGCGCGTCGATGCCCAATGCAGCAGCACGCCGCTGCAGCAACTGGCGCAATGCGGGCAGACCGAGCGGGCCGGCGTAGTCGACCAGCTGCGATGCATCGACACGTGCCAGCCGGCGCAGGCCACGGCGCATGCCGTCCTGGTACAGCCAGTCGCTGGGCATCCAGCCGCAGCCCGGCTTGAGGTGGCCCGCCGGCGTTTCCAGCGATTGCCTCGATACCCACAGCGGGTCCACCACGCGGTCCAGCCGCGGCTCCATCGCGGCCAGCGCCAGCGGTGCGGCCGGGCCACTGACGTAGAAGCCCGAACCCGCGCGCGCGCTGATCACGCCTTCGGCCGCCAGGCGCTCGTAGGCCTCGACCACGGTGGAAACCGATACGCCCATCGCTGCCGCCTGCGCGCGCACCGACGGCAGGCGGGAACCGGGGCCATCCACGCGCGCGCTGATGCGGGTGCGGACGGTCTGGATGACTGATTCGATGCGGGTGAGCGGACGCGACATGGCGGGACTGTAGTGGAAGTGCGGGCAGTACAGTTACTTGCGACTGTACTGGATTGTAGCTGGGGCGCACCCGGCGATGGATGTTCCCATGCAGGTTCCGCCGGGCGATGCCCGGCATGACAGGAATACAGGCGTGGAACGGTCAGCGAGCGGTTGGATCAATGGCTTCATCGGTGTGGTGATCTTCGCCGGCTCGTTACCGGCTACCCGCCTGGCGGTGCTTGAACTGGACGCCGGATTCGTCACCGCCGCACGCGCCACCATCGCCGCAGTGCTTGGCCTTGGCCTGTTGCTGCTGTTGCGCCAGTCCTGGCCGCGGCGCAGTGACCTGCCGGGGCTGGTGGTAGTCAGCCTCGGCGTGGTGGTCGGTTTTCCGCTGCTGACCGCGTTGGCGCTGCGCCATGCGTCATCGGCGCACACCATTGTGTTCGTCGGCCTGCTGCCACTGAGCACCGCACTTTTCGGGGTGTTGCGCGGTGGCGAGCGGCCGCGCCCGGCGTTCTGGCTGTTCTCGCTGCTGGGCAGCGCCTGCGTGGTCGGCTACGCAATGCGCAATGGCATCGAGGCCTCGCTGCAGGCCGACCTGCTGATGCTGGCCGCGATCCTTGCCTGCGGGCTTGGCTATGCCGAAGGCGGCCGGCTGGCCCGCCATCTCGGCGGCTGGCAGGTGATCAGCTGGGCACTGCTGCTGGCGTTGCCGGTGATGCTGCCGCTGAGCGTGGTGATGCGCCCGGCGTCGTTCGCCGCGGTGGGCGCGCCTGCGTGGTGGGCACTGGGCTACGTGGCGGTGTTCAGCATGCTGGTCGGCTTCCTGTTCTGGTACCGCGGGCTGGCCCAGGGCGGTATCGCGGCGGTCGGCCAGCTGCAGCTGCTGCAACCGTTCTTCGGACTGGCCCTGGCGGCGCTGCTGCTGCACGAAGCGGTCAGCGCCGGCATGGTGCTGGTGACGCTGGGCGCGGTGGTCTGCGTGGCCGGCGCGCGCCGCTTCAGCCGCTAGAAAAAGGGGACGGAGGGGATTAAGTCGCTATTGCCCCTTGTGCGCGGGAAGCGACTTAATCCCCTCCGTCCCCTTTTCTGGTGATAGCGCGGGCGTATCGTGGGCTGTGGTCAACGGTATTGGCCGGTGCCCCCGCCCGTGGTTGAAGCTGTGCGCATGCAACCTGTTTCCCGGATTTCCTTTGAAGGCCAGGTGGGGCTGGTGACCGGTGCCGCCGGTGGACTGGGCCTGGCCTACAGTCGGCTGCTGGCCGAGCGTGGTGCGCACGTGGTGATGCACGACGTCGGTGCCGGCACCGATGGGCGTGGCACCGATCCGCTGCGCATCCAGCACAGTGCCGAAGCGCTGCAGGCGCGAGGGCTGGCGGTGCAGGCCGTCAGTGATCCCATCGATCATCGTGCCGGTTGCCACGCGCTGGTGCAGGATCTGCTGCAGCAGCATGGCCGCATCGATTTCCTGATCCACAACGCTGGCTGGGTGGAGTACCAGGCGTTGGAAGCCATCGAAGACGATGCGCTGGAGCGGATGCTGTGCCTGGCCGCGAAGACACCCCTGTGGCTGGCACAGGCAGCGTGGCCGGCAATGCGCGCGGCGGGTGGTGGCCGCATCGTCATCACCACCTCCGATCGCGCGCTGTATCCGCAGTACGCACAGCGCGGTCTTTCCGCCTATGCGATGGGCAAGCTGGCCGCGCTCGGCCTGGTCAATGTGCTGGCACTGGAAGGTGCCGGGCACGGCATCGTGGTCAATGCGGTTTCGCCAGTGGCCAAGACGCGGATGTGGGGCATCGACGGCGAGCCGGACGAACTGCATCCGGAGGCAGTCGCGCAGGGCGTGGCCTTTCTGGCATCGACGCGCTGCCAGGACGGCGGGTGGGTGCTGCGTGCAAGCAACGGCCAGTTCCATGCGCTGCGGCTGCAGGAAGCGGAATACGTTGCATATCCGCGCGATCTGCGCGCGGTCAGCGCCGACAGCATCGAGTCGGTGGCCCTGCAGTGGCCGGCCATCGCCCGCGCCAGTGTGGATGCGCGCAGCTGAGGGCGTACCCTAGCCGGGTTCCCACCACCTGCATCGAGATGATCGACCTGCGCCTGCTCCGCCAGTTCGTGGCCGTGGCCGAAGAACTGCACTTCCACCGCGCCGCCGCCCGGCTGCACATGTCGCAGCCACCGCTGACGGCGGCAATGCGGCGGCTGGAAGACGGACTGGGCAGTGAGCTGATCGTGCGTGGCAACCGTACCCTGGGCCTGACCGTCGCCGGGCAGACCTTGCTGGTGGAAGCGCGCGTGACGCTGCAGCAGGCCGAACAGGCGCTGCAGCGCACCCGTGAAGCCGCCGCAGGGCAGAGTGGCAGCCTGCAGGTGGGCTATGTCGGCAGCGCCCTGTACGGTCGGCTTCCTGGTTTGATCCGCCGCTTCCGCCAGCAGTATCCGCAGGTGCGGCTGCATCTGCAGGAGGCGACCTCACGCCAGCAGCAGCTGTGGCTGCGTGAGCAGCGCATCGATGTCGGCGTGTTGATTCCACCGATTCCTGCCGCCGAACTACAGTTGCACGACTTCGACCACGACCATCTGGCGATTGCGCTGCCGCGAGCGCATGCGCTGGCCGCGTTGCCCGAAGTGAGCGTGGCGATGCTGGCCGATGAACCCTTCGTGTCGTGGCCAGCGGGTGAGGGCATCGGCTTCCACGCACAGGTGCTGGGCCTGTGCACCGCGGCGGGATTCACTCCGCGCGTGGTGCAGGAGGCGCAGGGCATGCATGCAGTGCTGTCGCTGGTGGCAGTGGATGCGGGCGTGGCCATCGTGCCGGCCAGCATGAGCAGTTTTCGTCCGGAAGAGATCGTCTACCGGAGGGTGGCCGGTGAAGCAGCGCGCTTCGCCCTGCAGCTGTGCGTGCGCCCGGAGCAACCGTCGCCGGTGCTGTGCAATTTCCTGGACGCCGCGAACGCGAGCTGATCCTGGCGGCCGCCTAGGCGTGTTCGCCCTGGAACAGATGCGCCACGGCGTAGTCGATGAATACCCGCAGGCGCGCGCTGGGGTGGCGTCCACCCGGCCATAGCAGCGAGAACTGCCCCTGGTGCGTGGGCAGCGCAGGCAGCACCCGTTGCAGGCGGCCGTCGGCCAGCGCGTCAGCGGCGAGGAAGTCAGGCATCCAGGCCAGGCCCATGCGCCCGATGGCGGCGGCCAGCAGCGCTTCCATGTTGTTGCAGGTCATCGCCGTCGGCAGGCCCGCTCCGGCATCGCCTTCAACGCCCGGCAGCTGCCACGGATGCAGCTTCCCGGTGGTCGGGTAGCGGAAGCGCAGCGCGGTATGCATGCGCAGGTCGCTCACATTACTGGGCGTGCCGTGCGCGTGCAGATAGCCGGGGGCCGCACAGAGCATGAAACGAAACCCGCCCAGCCGCCGTGCGGTCAGGCTGGAGTCGGCCAGCTCACCGCTGCGTATCACCGCGTCGAGGCCTTCGCTGACCACATCGACGATGCGGTCATTGAAATCCAGTTCCAGCTGCACCTGCGGATAACGCTGCTGAAAACCAGGCAGCACCGGCAGCAGGAAGCGATAGCCGATGGTCGGCAGTCCGATGCGCAGCAGCCCACTGGGCGCGTGCTGTCGTTGCGCCAGGTCCGCCTGCGCTTCGGAAAGCTCGTCCAGGGCACGCCGGCAGCGTTGCAGGAGCAGATCGCCCTCATCGGTGAGGTGTACGCGGCGGGTGGTGCGATGGAACAGGCGCGTACCCAGGTCCTGCTCGAGGCGGGCGATGCGCTTGCCCACCGCCGACGCGGACAGGCCGAGAACGCGGGCGGCACCGACGATGCTGCCCGCCTCCGCAGTGCGGACGAAGGCGAGCAGGGCAGAGATGGAGTCCATGTCCGGATGATTGCGGAACATAAGGATGTAATCAACGTCCATGGAGCCTGTTTTTCAGGAATAGCGGCCTGCTCATCATCAATGCCCCTGATGGATGGAGGCCCACATGGCCCCGGTTTCGATGCTCCCCTTGCCTGTCCGCGCGCAGCAGCGCTGGACGCTGCTTGCCGTCTGCCTGGCCGCGCTGGCGTTGCCGTTGTCCTTCTCGGCCGGCGCGGTCGCGGTGCCGGTGCTGGCCCGTTCCGCGGCGGCCTCACCCACTGCGCTGGCCTGGGTGACCAATGCGTTCATGCTCACCTTCGGCAGCCTGTTGCTTGCTGCCGGCGGCCTGGCCGACCGCTATGGCCGGCGGCGGCTGTTCCTGCTGGGCACGGTCGGGTTCACCGCCGCCACAGCCGTGGTGTGCCTTGCGCCCACGCTGCTGTGGCTGGACCTGGCGCGCGGGCTGCAGGGCGTTGCCGCCGCAGCAGCGCTGGCGTCCGGCACCGCCGCATTGGCGCAGGCCTGGCAGGGACCGGCACGTGCGCGCGTCTTCGCTCTGCTGGGCACGACATTCGGTGCAGGGTTGGCACTGGGGCCGCTGCTTGCCGGCCTTCTGCTGCAGGCACTGGGGTGGCGCAGCGTGTTCGCCGCCGGGGGTGTGCTGGCGATGGCGGCCTTCGTACTGGGCGCACGCGTGTTGCCTGAAAGCCATGGCGACCGCGGACGGTTGGACCTCGGCGGCATGCTCGGCTTCAGCCTGATGCTGGGGGCGCTGACCCTGTCCCTGCTGTGGCTGGGCGAATTCGGGCTGCATGCCCTGCGCGTGCAGCTGGCGCTGCTGGCGACGCTGCTGTTGGGCGGGGTGTTCGTCTGCATCGAACGGGTGCACCACTCACCGCTGCTGGACCTCTCATTGTTCTCGCAGCCGGCGTTCCTCGGTGTCCAGCTGCTGCCGGTGGCCACCTGCTTCGGCTACGTGGTGCTGCTGGTGGTACTGCCGCTGCAGTTGCTGGGCGTGCATGGGCAAAGCGCGACCGCGGTCGGATTGCAGATGCTGGCCCTGTCCGCGCCGATGCTGGTACTGCCGATGCTGGCCGCGCGCTGGGCCGAGCGTATCGGAAGTGCGCGGCTGTGCACGCTGGGCCTGCTGGTCTGCGCCACCGGCCTGTACCTGCTGTCGCGCCACGCGTCGCACCCGTCGCCCTCGCAGTGGGTGCCGTTGCTGATGCTGATCGGTGCCGGAACGGCCTTGCCGTGGGGCCTGATGGATGGGCTGTCGGTCAGCGTGGTGCCGGTGCAGCGTGCAGGCATGGCCGCTGGCATCTTCGGAACGGTGCGCGTAGCTGGTGAAGGCATTGCGCTGGCCGCAGTGACCGCGTTGCTTGCGCTGCTGATCGGCCAGCGGCTGCAGGGCGCGTCACCCGCGTCACTGGCCAGGGCCGGGGCCTATCTGGCGACCGGTGCGCATGCACAGGCGCAGGCGCTGCTTCCGGCGATGCGCGGCGCACACCTGCAGCAGGCCAGTGCCGAAGCGCTGGCGATACTGCTGCGGATGCTGGCGCTGCTGACCGCCGCCTGTGCCGCGCTGCTGCACGTACTGCTGCGGCGGCCAGCGTTGGCCGTGATCAGAACCGATAGGTGATGGTGCCGGTGACCACCCGCGGGTAGCCGGCGAAGCAGTCACCGAAGGTGCGGCACGGTGCGTAATAGCGCTTGTCGGTGAGGTTGGTGATGTTCAGCGCCATCGTCCAGTCGGTCACCTGCACTTCCACCAGGGCATCGGCCAGCGTGTAGCTGGGAGTGATGATGCGCCCGCCATTGCCCAGCGACACGGTATTGCCGACATGGCGCACGCCCAGGCCCAGGCGCAGGCGTGCGCCATCTTCCAGCGGGAAACCCTTCGAGACCCAGGCCGAGGCCAGGTCCTGCGGGGTGTCGTTGAGGCGTTGGCCCACTTCCAGCGCGAAGTTGCTGCGGCTGACTTCGGCCTCGTTGCGCGCAACGGCGGCGGTGATCGTCAGCTCGTTGGCGAACTGGAACTGGCCCTCCAGCTCCACACCCCTGGAGCGGATCTGCCCGGTCTGCACCACGTTCAGCACGTTGTCCGGGTCGTTGGTCTGCCGGTTGGTTTCGGTGATGCGGTACGCGGCCATCGTCAGCAGCAGGTTGCGCGCGGGTTGCCACTTGATGCCGGCCTCGGTCTGGCGGCCGCGCATCGGCTTGAAGGCCTGGCCGAACAGGTCCTGGCCGGCAACCGGCAGGAACGATTCGCTGTAGCTCAGGTAGGGCGATACCCCGGCGCCCAGTTCGCCGATCAGGCCGGCGCGATAGGTGGTGGCGTTGTCGGTCTGGCTGGGCTGGCCGTCGGTCTTCGAGCGTGCATGGTCGCGTCGTGCGCCCAGCACCAGTGAAACGCGGTCGGCCCAGCGGATCTGATCCTGCAGGTAGAGGCCGAGCTGGGTGGAGGTCTGGTCCGGCTGGCGCTCCCAGCCACGCACCGTCGGTGCCACCGACACCGGGGCGTAGATGTCGATCGGCGTGCCGGTGGCATCCAGGCGCTGCAGCTGCTCCCGGTACTGGCTGTAGTCGACGCCGGCCAGCAGCAGGTGCTGGAAGGCACCCGTGGCGAAGTCGAACTGCAGGGCGTTGTCGGCACTGAAGATCTGCACGTCGGGGCGGGTGCCGTAGGCGGTGCGGTTGACCACGCGACGTCCGGCATCGATGAAGGGATCGGCCGGGTTGCTGTAGCTGTCCACGTACATCTGCTGCAACGTGGTCTTGCCGTCGATGTAGCGCACGGCCGAGCGCAGGCTGAGCACGTCGTTGAAGCGGTGGTCGAACAGTGCGGTGAGGCTGTAGACGCGGGAGTCGATGCGGTCGAAGTCAGGGTCGCCGATGAACGTGGAGGGATCGAGGCGGCGCCCGGGGGGGGCCAGCAGCGTCGCTGCCAACGGCAGGAACTGCTGGCTGGAGCCGGTCCTGTCGTGCTGGTAGCTGGCCAGCAGGCTGAAGGTGCTGCGTTCGCCGCGCCAGCTGATCGAAGGCGCAAGGTAGACACGGTCGTCCTTGAGCGTATCGGTCTGCATGTTCGACTCACGCACCAGGCCGACGAAGCGCCCGGCAACCGTGCCGGCATCGTTCAACGCACCGCCGATGTCGCCCTGAAGCTGCCTGCGGTCGAAGCTGCCAAGCTGCACGCCTACCTCGCCCGCCACGTTGCCGAACGTCGGGCGCTTGCTCATCGCATTGATGATGCCGCCGGTGGCGCCTGCGCCGTACAGCACCGACGAAGGACCGCGCAGCACTTCCACACGCTCCAGGCCATAGATTTCCGGCCGCGCCAACGGACTGAACCCGTAACTGCGGCGGAGGCCATCCTGGTACTGCACCGGATCCAGGCCGCGTACCGAGGTGGCATCGTTGCGGGTATCCAGGCCCCACGCGTCGGCGGTGACGCCGGCGCTGTAGCGCAGCACTTCCTGCAGGTTGTGCGCGCCGCGATCGGTGAACAGCTGCTGGGTGACCACGCTGATCGCCTGTGGCGTCTGGGTCAGGGCGGTGTCGGTCTTGGTCGCGGTACTGGCACGCTCGGCCACCACGCTGACGCGGTCCAGGGTGCGGGGAGTCGGCGCGTCGTCGGCCAGTGCGGCGTGTGCAACGAGGCTGCCGGGCAGGGCGAGGGCAAGCGAGAGCAGGGTGCGGCGGGCGGGCATGGCGGTCGGTCCACGGAAGATCGCCGCGGATTATCGGGATTGCACTCCGTTGTTGCAAATGATTCTCAATGTCTTGTCATCGTCGAGACTTCGCCGCCTCACGCCCCCTATGCCGGCCAGCGCCTAGTCTCGGTTGTCCCCGTCCCCCACGGAGACCCGCCATGTGGCTGCTCGACCATCTCTGGCCTGGCCGCAGGCCCCTTCCTCCCCCGGTCGCTGCCGAGCCGCAGGCAGCGCCCCGCCGCCCTTGGCTGAAACGCCCCGCACGCGCCGGTCGCAGTGGCATGGCGCCTTGGCAGAAAGTGGCGGCACCACTGCGACGCACGCGGCACTAGGCGCTGCGGTCGGCCGGGTGGTTGACGCCATCGTTGACCGGGATCACGCCCAGCGCGAACGGGTCGATGCCCTCCAGGCAGGCCACGTTGTAGCCGTACTGCTCGGGATTGGAGCGACGCCGGTGGTGGGTGTAGATGCCGCACACACCGCAGAAGTAATGCTCGGCCACATGGGTGTTGAACTGGTACAGCCGCAGGTGGTTCTGCCCGCGCACCACCTGCAGTCCCGCACGGGTCACGCTGGCGGCGATGGCGCCACGGCGCCGGCACATCGAGCAGTCGCAGCGGCGTGGGTCGACGATGCCGTCCGGCAGTTCCAGCAGCAGTTCGACCGTGCCGCAGTGGCAGGTTGCGCGGTGCCGGGGTTGGACCGGAACGCCGGCCACGGATGTAATACCCATCGATGCTCCTGTGAGGTGAACCTGGCTTCGGGCGCCGCCGACGACGGTGCGCCGGCCTGGCTGAACGGGCCGTAGATGCCACGCTGAACCGGCTTGTGGCTAACTATGCGGCTTGAACACCGCCCCAGGATGCCAGTGAACACCGCAGGACGTTGGATGACAGGAAGTGCCATGGCGCTGGCGGCGCTGTGGGTGACCGGGCTGCTGGCCTACCAGCTGCCGGGGCCGGGTGCGCTGGCCACGACGGTGGCCGTGCTGTGGCTGCTGGTTGCGCTGTGGGCATCGTGGCGGGTCGCACGCGGCCGAGGCAACCGCCGGCTGGGCCTGGCGTTCGGCGCGGCACTGGCGCTGGCCGCGCTGTGGTGGCTGCTGCTGACGCCGCGCCAGGACCGCGTGTGGGCCGATGACGTGGCCCAGCGCCTGCATGTGGTTTCCTTCGACGGGCGTCGCGTGGTGCTCGACAACGTGCGTGTTTTCACCTGGCGCAGTGAAACCGACTATGACGCGCGCTGGGTGCGCCGCGAGTACGACCTGGACCAGCTGCGTTCGGCCGATCTGGTGCTGTCGTACTGGATGGGCCCGGCAATCGCCCACACGCTGATCTCGTTCGGCTTCGACGATGGCCGCCACGTGGTGTTCTCGCTGGAGATCCGCAAGGAACGGGGTGAATCTTTCTCGGCGCTGGGCGGCTTCTTCCGCAAGTTCGAGATGACCCTGGTGGCCTCCGAGGAGACCGACATCATCCGCACCCGCACCAATGCGCGGGGCGAGGATGTCTACCTGTACCGCCTGCACGGCATGGACCGCACGCAGCTGAAGGAACTGTTCGCCGCCTACATCGAGCAGGCGCGCGAACTGGATGCGACGCCGGGCTTCTACAACACGCTGACCAGCAACTGCACCACCATCGTCTTCGACTTGGCCCGCCACATCGCACCGCGGCTGCCGCTGGACTATCGCCTGCTGCTGTCGGGCTATCTGGCCGAGTACGCGCAGGAGGTCGGCGCGCTCACCCCGGGCGTGCCGTACGCCGAGCTGCATGACAAGGGCCGCATCACCCAGCGTGCGCTGGACCTGGGTGACGGCGCGCATTTCTCCACCGTAATCCGCCAGGGCGTGCCCGGCACCGAGCAGGACCCGCAGTAATGACCCAACGCCCCCCGACCCGCTGGCAGCGCCTGCTGCCGGTGTTGTTCGCCGCCTTCCTGCTGCTGGGCAGCAGCGGCTGCGCGATGGTTACCGTCAAGCAGGTCACGTCCAGTGATTCGCTGGTCAACAAGCGCGCCGACGTGCTCAACACCGGCAAGCTCAGCCCGGCCGCGCGCGAGACGCTCAGCGCGGCAGGCCTGGACGAATCGCAGTGCGAAAAGGACTTCCTGGTCTGCCGCAGCACGCTGCTGATGACCGATGACCTCAACGTCGAACAGCGGCTGTCGGCGCTGTCCGAACTGTGGGTGAAGGCCGCACTGGCGCTGACCCCGAAGAAGACTGCGGCCGGCGATCCGCCGATGAGCGATGCCGCGCTGGACGCCTGGCTGGAAGCGGCGCGTTACGCCTATGCGTACCTGTTCTACAGCGGCCGTTCGCCGTCTGACCGCGCCTTCGAGGACCGGCAGACGCAGGTGCGCGACTACTACAACTACGCAGCCGAGAAGGCGGCGGTGGTGCTGTTCGTGCGCGCGCGTGCGTCTGCGCTGGCCGGTGAGGACTACACGAAGCCGATCTCGGTCGGCAGCTGGTCACTGGCCTCCAACTACCAGCAGCTGGCCCTGAAGAGCATTCCCGCGCAGCTGGTGCCGGCCGGAACGGTCAGCTTCGTCGGCCTGCGCAGCACCTATCGCCGCGATGGCTTCGGTGCCGAACTGGTGATGGTGATGGACCCGCCGAAGCTGGTCGCGCCGGTGATCGCGCCGGATGGCCCGAAGACCGAGACGACGCAGGACGACGAAGACGATGCGCACCGTGGTCGCCGCCATCGCCATGACGATTCGGTGCCAGAGTTCAGCGAAATGTCCTCGATCAACGTCACCGCGCTGCTGCGCTTCGAGGGCAGCAGCCTGGACGACGTGATGCGCACGCGCCGGGTCGAGCTGGATGCCTACTCGCCGGAAGCCACCGAGCGCATCAGCCTGCACGGCGAGCAGGTGCCGTTGGCCGGTAATTTCACTGCCGCCTATGGCCTGTGGCTGGCGCAGAGCGGCTTTGCCCGGCAGTCGCTACGCACCCTGTTCGGCATGAGCGAGGGCATCGGTGAGCCGCACATCTACCTGATGCAGCCGTGGGACCCGAACCGCCGCATCATCTTCATGCTGCATGGCCTGGCCAGCAGCCCGGAGGCCTGGGTGAACCTGGCCAACGAGATCATGGGCGACCCCGAGCTGCGCCAGCAGTTCCAGGTGTGGCAGGTCTATTACCCGACCAATGCGCCGATCGCGCTGAACCGCTATGAGATCGCCAATGCGTTCAATGACACGCTGAAGCACTTCGACCCCGATGGCAGCACGCGGGCATCGAAGGACATGGTCTACATCGGGCACAGCATGGGCGGCGTGCTGGCCCGCCTGCTGGTCAGTGATTCCGGCGATGTGCTGTGGAATGACCTGCTGGCCAACTACGACCTGAAGGGCGAGCGCCTGAAGCGCGTGCAGGCCAAGCTGGGGCCGCTGCTGCACTTCAAGGCGCAGCCGAACGTGGAGCGTGCGATCTTCATCGCCGCACCGCACCAGGGCACCGATATCGCCGGCAACAAGGTCGGGCGCCTGATCGGCCGGCTGGTGCGCCTGCCGCTGACGATTCTCGGCAAGTTCGAGGATGTGTTCATGGCGCTGGCACAGGCCGAGCAGCAGGTCGACGGCACCGCCAAGCCGAAGATTCCCAACAGCATCGACAACCTCAAGGCCAGCGATCCATTCGTGAAGGCCGCCGCGCAGCTGCCGATCGAGACCGGCCTGAAGTACCACTCGATCATCGCCCAGCGCAAACCGGAACTGCCGGTGGAGAAGTCCGATGACGGGCTGGTGCCGTACTGGAGCGCACACCTGCCGGGCGCGCTGTCGGAGAAGGTGATCATCTCCGGCCACAGCGTGCAGGAGACCCCGCAGGCGGTGCTGGAAGTACGGCGCATCCTGCACCGGGACATCGACGACGTGGGCACCGGTAGCCGGTAGTGCCGGCCGCTGGCCGGCATCACCACGGTATTCCTGTTTGCGTGAAAGCTGCCGGCCAGCGGCCGGCACTACCGAGCGCTGCCGCCCTACACCCGTCGCGCGATCACCGTCGCCAGCACCGCCAGGCCGCAGGTGATCGCCAGGCACAGCACATAACCGGTGTGCGGCGCGGTTTCCACGAACAGCGCGAACAGTGCACCGGACACCGCCAGCGCGGTGGTCACCGACAACGCCTCGCTCAGCTGCAGGGCCGACGTGTTGGCGCCCTGCTCATGCGGCGCCGACAGCGAAAGCGTCAGCACCGACAGGCTGGCGTAGATCATGCCCATGCCGAAGCCGGTCACCGCCCAGCCGACCAGCGCCACCGGCAGTGGCACGGGGTTGAACAGCACCGCCAGCGTGGCGACGATGCCGACCGTCATCATCGCCGTGCCCACGCGCAGCAGCTGCTGGCGTGACCAGCCGCGCTGCTGGTGGCCCTGCAGCCAAGAGCCGGCAAACCAGCCCAGCGCGCCGAGGCTGAGCACCGCACCGGCCCAGCTCGGCGAGAGCCCGCGCTCGCGTTGCAGCAGCAGCGGCAGATAGGCCTCGCAGGCAAAGAAGGCCGCAGCGGCGACGCCACGCAGCGCGATCACACTGGGCAGGCCACGGCGCAGCACCAGCGTTCCGGTCGGAAGCAGGCGGTGCACGCAGAACAGCAGCGCCAGCATCGCAGCGCCGATGCAGAGCAGCGCCGGCAGGCCCTGCTGCTGGCCGCCGAAGTACAACAGCAGCGCAGCCAGCGAGGCCCCGCTGGCCCAGCGCACCACATTGCCGCGTCCATCGTCGCTGTCGCCGACCGAGGTAGGCCGCATGCGCGCCAGTGCCGGGCGCAGCAGCAGGGCAGCGGGAACCGCCAGCAGCGGCACCGCCAGGAACACCCAACGCCAGCCCAGATGCTGCACGATCAGGCCGCTCAACGCCGGGCCGATCATCGACGGCACCACCCAACCTGCGGAGAAGGCCGCAAACACTTTCGGCCGAAGGTGCTCGGGGTAGCTGCGGCCGACGATCACATACAGCGAAACCGAGATCGCGCCTGCACCCAGCCCCTGCAGCAGGCGCCCGGCGACCAGCATGCCCATGCGCATTGCAAAGCCGGCCAGCAGCAGGCCCAGTACGAAACAGGCCAGGCCGTACCATAGCGGTCGCGCCGGACCGTGGCGATCGGCCCAGCGCCCGGCCAGGGTCATGCCGATCACACTGGTGGCGAGGGTGCCGCCGAACGCCAGCGCATACAGGCGCAGGCCATCGAGCGCTTCGGCCACGGTGGGCATCGCGGCGGCCACGGCCAGTGCTTCGAAGGCGTGCAGCGCGACCAGCGCGACCATGCCGATGGTGGTGGCGCGGTAGCGGGCGGACAGGATCGAAGTATCGGCCGGCACAGGGGTATCGGCGGGGGAGAGCATGCTAGTCATACAGATGGGCTGCGGGCCGCGCTTGTCAACCGGCGGCGAAGATAGCAGCATGACACCTCAACCATAGTTGAGGTCAAGTGATGGCGTCCCAGGAACTGAGCGTTGGCGAAGTCTCCCAGCGCAGTGGCGTAGCGGTTTCCGCGCTGCACTTCTACGAGCGCAAGGGGCTGATCAGCAGCCTGCGCACCTCCGGCAACCAGCGCCGCTACAGCCGTGACGTGCTGCGCCGGCTGGCGGTGATCCGCGTGGCACAGCGCGTGGGCATGCCACTGGAAGCGGTGGGCCGTGCCTTCGAGAGCCTGCCCGAGGGGCGTGCGCCGACCAAGGCCGACTGGGCCAAGCTGTCCGCGCGCTGGCGCACCGAGCTGGAAGCGCGCATCCATATGCTGCAGCTGCTGCGCGATGAACTGACCGGCTGCATCGGCTGCGGCTGCCTGTCGCTGAAGCGCTGCCGCCTGGCCAACCCGGAAGACATCCTCGGCGAACGCGGCGACGGCCCGATGCGCTGGGAATGAAGAAAAAGGGGACGGAGGAGATTAAGTCGCTATTGCCCCTTATGTGCCGGAAACGACTTAATCCCCTCCGTCCCCTTTTTCTTACCAGACGGTGATCGTTTCGCCGCTCTGGATGCCTTCCACCGCGCGCTGGAAGGCCAGCGCCGCGCGCTGTGCGCTCACCGCTTCGAAGCCGGGGAAGTAGGGGCCATAGGCCGCCATCGATTCGATCAGTACGTTCGGGCTGACCACGTTGATGCGCAGGCCGCGCGGCAGCAGCTCCAGCGCCGCCGCGCGCACGAAGCCTTCCAGCGCGGCGTTCACCGAGGTGGCGTTGGCACCATCGCGGATCGGCTGGGCGCTGACGATGCCGCTGGTCAGGGTGATCGAACCGCCGGCGTTCAGATGGTGCTGCGCGGCCAGGGCCAACCGCACCTGGCCCAGCAGCTTGTCCTGCAGGCCGATGTTGAACTGCTCGGGTGTCATCTCCTGCAGTGGGCCGAAGTGCAGCTTGCCGGCGGTGGAGATCACCGCATCGACCGGGCCGGTGCGGGCGAACAGTTCGGCAACGCTGGCGTCGTCGGTCAGGTCGACCCGCAGTTCGCCGCTGTGGCGGCCGGCGGCGAGGATCTGGTGCTGCTGGCCGAGCTGGCGGGCGACCGCCTGGCCGAGGGTGCCGCTGGCACCGACGAGGAGGATCTTCATGGCCGTTCCTTGCGAGTGGGGGAATGAGCGCAGTCTGCGCGCTCACGGCACGGTTAAGTAAGTGGCGTATGCTTCGCAGATTCCTAACCTGGGGTTGGTAATGGATACGCTTCGCTGCATGCAGGCGTTCGTCGCCGTGGCCGAGCGCGGCAGCTTTGCCGGCGCCGCTGAACAGTTGCAGGTATCGGCGGTGATGGTCGGCAAGTACGTCCAGCAGCTGGAGGTGCACCTGGGCACTGCGCTGCTGCAACGGAACACCCGCCGCCAGCGCCTGACCGAAGCCGGCAGCGCCTACCTGGCCGGGTGCCGGCAGGTGCTGGAACAGGTGCAGCAGGCCGAAGCCGATGTGGCCGGCCTGCAGGTGCAGCCGCGTGGCCTGCTGCGGGTCAGCGCGCCGAGCACCTGGGGCAGCTGCGTGCTGGCCCCGCAACTGGCTGCCCTGCTGCGGGCACAGCCGCAGTTGAACATCGAGCTGGACCTGAGCAACCGCCGCGTGGACCTGATCGAGGATGGATTCGACGTGGCGATCCGGGTCGGGCCGCTGCCGTCGCAGGAGGTGGTGGCACGGCCGTTGCCGCCGTATGCGATGAGCCTGTGCGCGGCGCCGTCGTACCTGCGCCGGCGCGGCACGCCGCGTACGCCGGCGGATCTGCAAGGGCATGACTGCCTGAGCCATCTGGCCTGGCGTGGTGGCCATGGCTGGCAGCTGGCCAACGGCGAACAGGTGGATTGGGAAGCGCGGTTGACCTGCAATGATGGCGTTGCACTGCGCGAAGCCGCAGTGGCCGGCGCGGGGCTGGTGCTGCAGCCGACGGCACTGCTGGCGGGTGAAATCGCGGCAGGGCGGTTGAAGCCGCTGCTGCGCGACTATCTGCCCGAACCGCGGCCGATGCACCTGATCTACCTGCCTGACCGCAGGCCGCGCCCACGGTTGCAGTGCTTCGTCGATTTCGTCATGGCCACAATGGGGCAATGATGACGGTGGGTGCCGACCGTTGGTCGGCACACATCGGGATCAATCATTCGCCGCAGACAATTCCTGCCCGCGCACCTGCGCGGCGCGCAGCGCCTTGTCCACCAGCGCCTCGAACCCCCCAGCCTGGAAGCTCTCGATCGCCGCCTGGGTGGTGCCGTTCGGCGAAGTCACGCGGCGGCGCAGTTCGGCCGGGCTTTCGCCGGCTTCATCCAGCATGCGCGATGCGCCCAGCAGGGTGTGCACCACCAGCGCACGCGCGGCATCGGCCGGCAGGCCTTGCGCGATGCCGGCCGCTTCCATCGCTTCGGCCAGCAGGAACACATAGGCCGGCCCGCTGCCTGAAACGGCGGTGACCGAATCCATCAGCGTTTCGCTGTCGATCCACACCGTGCGCCCGGCACTGGCCAGCACCTGTTCGGCCTTCGCGTGCTGCTGCGCATCCACCGATGGCGTCGCGTACAAGCCGGTCACGCCGGCACCGAGCAGGGCGGGGGTGTTGGGCATTGCACGCACGACTGCCAGATCGCCGCCCAGCCAGCGCTCCAGCTGCGCGCTGGTGATGCCTGCGGCGATCGACACCACCAGCGGGCGCTGTGCCTGTGCCAGTGCCTGCAGCGACTGGCAGACGTCGCGCAGTACCTGCGGCTTCACCGCCAGCAGCCAGGTGCGGCCCTGCGCGGCGGCATCGGCCGCGTTGTCATGCACCTGCACGCCGAAGTCGGCGGCCAGCGTCTGGCGCAGCTCGGCCACCGGTTCGGCCACGTGGATGTGCGCGGCGGGCACGCCCTGGCGGATCAGGCCGGCAATCAGGCTGCGCGCCATGTTGCCGCCGCCGATGAAGGTGATGGAATCAGCTGCCATGGAAGTCTCCTTGTGATGTCAGGCCGGGCGCGGACGCGCGCCGAACAGGGCGGTACCGATGCGCACCAGGGTGGCGCCCTCGGCGATGGCGTCGGCGTAATCGCCGCTCATGCCCATCGACAGGGTGTCGACCTGCGCGTGCTGGGCCGCCAGCGACTGGAAAAGTGTGCGCATGCGCACGAATGCGTCGCGGCGTCGTTCGGCCTCGGGCCACGGCGCGGGAATCGCCATCAGGCCGCGCAGGCGCAGGCCGGGTTCGGCGGCAATCGCGGCAGCGAGTGCATCGACCTCGTCCGGCGCACAGCCGTGCTTGCTGGATTCGTCGTCGATGTTGACCTGGATCAGCACGTTCAGCGGCCCGCGCGCTGCAGGGCGATGGCGTGCCAGCGCGGTCACCAGCTTGAGCCGGTCCACGCTCTGCACCCAGTCGAAGTGGCTGGCCACGGCATCGGCCTTGTTCGACTGCAGGTGGCCGATCAGGTGCCACTCCAGCGCCAGGTGCTGCAGCGCCTGCATCTTGGCCAGTGCTTCCTGCACGTAGTTCTCGCCGAAGGCATGCTGGCCCTGCGCGGCCAGCGCAGCCACCGCCTCGGCCGGCTGGGTCTTGGACACCGCCAGCAGGCGTGGGTCGGGCCTGCCAGCGGCCTCGGCGGCCGCATGCAGGTTGCTCAGGATCTGGGGCAGGGGAGTGGCCACGTAACGCGTTCCGTTGAATCAGGAGGCTATACTGCCGCCCGGGGAAAGATCCTTCCAGTCGAAGCCGTTATTGGGGAGTAGCCGCTCATGGATATCGCCGAGCTGTTGGCGTTTTCCGTAAAGAACAAAGCGTCCGACCTGCACCTGTCCGCAGGCCTGCCGCCGATGATCCGCGTGGACGGCGACGTGCGCCGGATCAACATCCCAGCCCTGGACCACAAGCAGGTCCACGCGCTGGTGTACGACATCATGTCCGACAAGCAGCGCCGCGATTACGAGGAATTCCTCGAAGTGGACTTCTCCTTCGAGATTCCGTCGCTGGCGCGCTTCCGTGTGAATGCGTTCAACCAGAACCGTGGCGCCGGTGCGGTGTTCCGTACCATTCCGTCCGAAGTGCTGACCCTGGAAGACCTGGCCTGCCCGCCGCTGTTCCGCGAAGTGATCCAGCAGCCGCAGGGCCTGATCCTGGTGACCGGCCCGACCGGCTCGGGCAAGTCGACCACGCTGGCGGCGATGATCGACTACATCAACAAGAACGAATACGGCCACATCCTCACCGTCGAGGATCCGATCGAATTCGTGCACACCTCGCAGAAGTGCCTGATCAACCAGCGCGAAGTGCACCGCGACACGCACGGCTTCAACGAAGCGCTGCGTTCGGCGCTGCGTGAGGACCCGGACATCATCCTGGTGGGCGAACTGCGCGACCTGGAAACCATCCGCCTGGCGCTGACCGCAGCGGAAACCGGCCACCTGGTGTTCGGCACCCTGCATACCAGTTCGGCGGCCAAGACCATCGACCGCATCATCGACGTGTTCCCGGCCGGCGAAAAGCCGATGGTGCGTTCGATGCTGTCCGAGTCGCTGCGTGCGGTGATCTCGCAGGCACTGCTGAAGAAGGTGGGCGGCGGTCGTACCGCAGCGTGGGAAATCATGGTCGGCACCCCGGCCATCCGCAACCTGATCCGCGAGGACAAGGTCGCGCAGATGTACTCGGCCATCCAGACCGGCCAGCAGTACGGCATGATGACCCTGGACCAGCACCTGCAGGACCTGGTCAAGCGCAGCCTGATCACCCGCAACCAGGCCCGCGACTACGCCAAGGACAAGCGCCTGTTCGAGTAAGGCGGGGCAGCAACGGGGCGGCGTGCGCCACGGCGCCGCCGTTCCGTGCCGTTTCCTCCATCGACCGTTTCCTGGTACATGCCCCATTGGGAGCCCGCCGTGAACACCACCGCGACCACCATCGATTTCACTTCGTTCCTCAAGCTGATGGCGCACCAGCGCGCCTCGGACCTGTTCATCACCGCCGGCATGCCGCCGGCGATGAAGGTCAATGGCAAGATCTCGCCGATCACCCAGACCCCGCTCACGCCGCAGCAGAGCCGCGACCTGGTGCTCAACGTGATGACGCCGGCGCAGCGCGAGGAATTCGAGAAGACCCACGAGTGCAACTTCGCCATCGGCCTGTCCGGTGTCGGCCGCTTCCGTGTCAGCTGCTTCTACCAGCGCAACCAGGTCGGCATGGTGCTGCGTCGCATCGAGACGCGCATTCCAACTGTGGAAGAGCTGAGCCTGCCGCCGATCATCAAGACGCTGGCGATGACCAAGCGCGGCATCATCCTGTTTGTCGGTGCCACCGGTACCGGTAAATCGACCTCGCTGGCAGCGATGATCGGTTACCGCAACCAGAACTCGACCGGCCACATCATCACCATCGAAGACCCGATCGAATTCGTGCACAAGCACGAGGGCTGCATCATCACCCAGCGCGAGGTCGGCATCGATACCGACAGCTGGGAAGCGGCGCTGAAGAACACCCTGCGCCAGGCGCCGGACGTGATCATGATCGGCGAGGTGCGTACCCGCGAAGGCATGGACCACGCCATCGCGTTTGCCGAAACCGGCCACCTGGTGCTGTGCACCCTGCATGCCAACAACGCCAACCAGGCGATGGACCGCATCGTCAACTTCTTCCCGGAAGACCGCCGCAACCAGCTGCTGATGGACCTGTCGCTGAACCTCAAGGGCGTGGTCGCGCAGCAGCTGATTCCTTCGCCCGATGGCCGCTCACGCAAGGTGGCGATGGAGATCCTGCTGGGCACGCCGCTGGTGCAGGACTACATCCGCGACGGCGAGATCCACAAGCTGAAGGAAGTGATGAAGGATTCGGTCCAGCTGGGCATGAAGACCTTCGACCAGAGCCTGTTCGAGCTCTACCAGGCCGGCGAGATCAGCTACGAGGACGCGCTGCGCTACGCCGATTCGCAGAACGAAGTGCGCCTGCGCATCAAGCTCAGCCAGGGCGGCGACGCGCGCACCCTGTCGCAGGGGCTGGATGGCGTGGAGATCTCCGAGATCCGGTGACCCGGCCGGCGCCGGTCGTGGCTGGATTGATGAATTCCAGTCATGACCGACTGCCATCCCGTCGGTTCAATCCGTCGGCCGTGCAGGCGTATCGTCAGCGCTCCCCCTCTGGAGCACGACGATGCAGACACGTGAACTCGGCCGCAGCGGCCTGAAGGTTTCCGCCCTGGGCCTGGGCTGCATGGGCCTGAGCCATGGCTATGGCCAGCCGGTCGAGCGCAGCCAGGGCATCGCCCTGCTGCAGGCCGCCGTTGAACGCGGCGTGACCTTCTTCGACACCGCCGAGGTGTACGGCCCGTACACCAACGAAGATCTGCTTGGCGAGGCGTTGGCGCCGTACCGCGACAGGCTGGTGATCGCCACCAAGTTCGGCTTCAAGGATGCGCGCGTCGACACCGGCCTGGACAGCCGCCCGGAGAACATCCGTGCGGTGGCCGAGGCCAGCCTCAAGCGCCTGCGTACCGACCATATCGACCTGTTCTACCAGCACCGCGTCGATCCGAACGTGCCGATCGAGGATGTCGCCGGCACCGTGCGTGACCTGATCGCCGAAGGCAAGGTCGGTCACTTCGGGCTGTCCGAGGCCAGTGCCGCCACCGTGCGCCGCGCGCATGCGGTGCAGCCGGTTGCTGCCGTGCAGAGCGAGTACTCGCTGTGGTGGCGCGAGCCCGAGCGCGAGCTGCTGCCGACCCTGCAGGAACTGGGCATCGGCTTCGTGCCGTTCAGCCCGCTGGGCCGTGGCTTCCTGACTGGCGCGATCAGCGCCGACACCACCTTCGACGCCAACGATTTCCGCAACACCGTGCCGCGTTTCGAGGTGGAAGCGCGCCGCGCCAACCAGGCCCTGGTCGATCGCATCAGCACGATCGCCGCGGCACGTGGCGCCACACCGGCGCAGGTGGCGCTGGCCTGGCTGCTGGCGCAGGCGCCGTGGATCGTGCCGATTCCGGGCACCACCAAGGTCCACCGCCTGGACGAAAACCTGGGCGCGGCCGCACTGCAACTGGCGCCGGAGGAACTGCAGCGCATCGCACAGGCGCTGGATGAAGTGTCGATCGTCGGCGAGCGCTACAACGCGCAGCGCGCCGCCCAGGCCAAGGGCTGATCACCCAGTGGGCGCGGACCATTGGTGATGGGTGCGGACCGTTGGTCCGCACTCCTCAACTCCCCATCGGCCCACGCAATGCATCAAGCACCGTGCGCATCGCCACGGTGACGTGGCGGCGAGACGGGTAATACGCGTAGTAGCCATCGAAATGCGGGCACCAGTCGTCCAGCACGGATTGCAGGCGGCCATCGTCCAGCATCGGCTGCACCTGGTCTTCCGGCAGCCAGGCCAGGCCGCTGCCGGCCAGCGCGGCGGCGCGCGTCATGCCCATGCTGTTGAAGATCCACTGACCACTCACGCGCACGCTCAGTTCGTTGCCGTCCTGGCCAAAGTCCCACGGCATCAGCCCGCCATGGGTGGGCAGGCGCAGGGTGATGCAGTTGTGCACGGCCAGGTCGTGCGGATGCCGCGGTACCACGTGCTGGCGGAAGTAGGCGGGCGCACCGACCACGCGCATGCGCAGCGGCGGGCTGATCGGCACCGCGACCATGTCGCGGGCCAGGCGCTCACCCAGGCGGATGCCGATGTCGTAGCGCTCGGCAACGATGTCGGCCAGCCCGTAGTCGGCGGCCAGTTCCACCTTCAGCTCCGGATACTGCTGCAGCAACGGTGCCAGCCGCGGCCAGGCGATGTACTCGGCGGCATGGCCGGTGGCGTTGATGCGGATGGTGCCGGCCGGTCGTTCGCGGTACTCGGCCAGTGCGGCCAGCCCGTCCTCGATCTCGGCCAGGCGTGGGGCCAGGGTTTCCAGCAGGCGGGCGCCGGCCTCGGTGGTGGACACGCTGCGGGTGGTGCGGGTCAGCAGGCGCACGCCAAGCCGCTGTTCCAGGCCGCGCATGGCATGGCTGAGCGCGGACTGGGACACGCCGAGCTGGGCGGCGGCCTTGGTGAAGCTGCCCGCGCGGGCGACGTGGACGAAGGCCTGCAGGTCGTTGAGGTTTTCACGGGGCATGAGGGGATGATACGGCCGGGCTGCGCCCGGCACCTGCCGAAACAACGGCAACGTCAACTTCAAAAGCGGGCTTCCTGCGGGAGGCAGGGTGGCTCAGGTTGCGGGGGACGGCGCAAGTACGTCCATGTAGCCTCGGTCGCGCCATCCATGGCCGCAACCTGAGCCACCCCGTCTTCGACAGTTTCCCGCGAGCCGTTGGAACCTGCTGTTGATGGTGGGTGCCGACCGTTGGTCGACACGGGGTCGGATATGTGGGGATGTCGATTTCCACGTCTGTGGTTCGTCGAATGAATGACTTTCAACAGGAGCAGCACATGAGCACTGACACCACGCCGAAAGGCCCGGCCTCGTATTTCCCCTCCATCGAGAAGACCTACGGCCAGCCGGTAGCGCACTGGTTCGGGCTGCTGGCGGCCAGGCAGGGCCTGAAGCACATGGAACTGGTCAGCTTCCTGAAGAGCGAGCACGGCCTCGGCCATGGCCACGCCAACGCGCTGGTGGCGCACCATCTGGCCGGCAAGGGCTGACCCGCCGCGGGTCGGGGGCAGGGTGGAGCGCCTTCAGCTGAACGATTTCATCTGCAACTGTCATGCAGATCGTGTCTAATACCGCTCCCCACCCGTTGTTCCCCCACCCGCATGTCCCTTGAATCCCATGGCCCCGCGCCGTGCGACGACGCTGACGGCCACCTGGTCACCGCCGGTCCGCTGACCCCACCGCCCGACAGTGCCGGTACCACCGCCGACGAAACTGCACTGCGGCACTCGATCGCCGAAGACGTGCAGGGCATGGTGCTGGCCACGATGGTGGCCTCGCTGGGCCTGGCCATCTTCGCCAAGAGTGGGCTGATGATCGGCGGCATGGCCGGCATGGCCTTCCTGCTGCACTACGCCCTGGACTGGAACTTCGGCGTGGTGTTCGTACTGGTCAATCTGCCCTTCTACTGGGTGGCGCTGCGACGCATGGGCTGGGAATTCACCCTGAAGACCTTTGCCGCGGTCACCGCCTGCGGCGTGCTGACCGACCTGCTGCCGCGCTGGATCGATTTCTCGCATATCCACCCGCTGTACTCGGCCATCGTCGGCGGCGCCTTGTCCGGCCTGGGCATCCTGTTCTTCATCCGCCACCGTGCCAGCCTCGGCGGCATCGGCATCCTGGCGGTGTACCTGCAGCGCACCCGCGGCTGGAGCGCAGGCAAGGTGCAGATGTCCTACGACGCCTGCCTGATGGTGGCCGCGTTCTTCGTGCTGTCGCCGTCGAAGGTGCTGTACTCGGCCATCGGCGCGGTGGTGCTCAGCCTGGTGCTGATGTTCAACCACCGTCCCGGCCGTTACATGGGCGTGTGACGATTCGACGGTAGTGCCGGCCGCTGGCCGGCAACACCTGTGGCCTCGCGAGGCTGCCGGCCAGCGGCCGGCACTACCGGGAGGCCTGCAACCACGGTGGCGACAGTTTCAGCAGCCGCGCATGCACCGGGCAGTCCGTGGCGTGCGCACCGGGCAGGTAGCCCAGGCTCATCAGGAACTCGCCGGTGATCTCGCCGCCGGTGAAGCGGAAGGTCTTCTTGAACAGCTTCACCCAGTCAGCCTTGCTGCGCGGGTGGTGAGCATCGAGCCAGGCTGCGAAGCTGCCATGGCTGGCGCGCAGCTGCTGGATCACCTGCGCGTTGTGGATCACCGCCAGTACCTTCAGCCGATTGCGGATGATGCCCGCATCCGACAGCAGCCGCTCGATGTCCTGCTCGGCATAGGCCGCCACGCGGTCCACGTCGAAGCCGTCATAGGCCGCGCGGAAGCCTTCGCGCTTCTTCAGGATGGTCTCCCAGCTCAGGCCGGCCTGGTTGATTTCCAGCACCAGCCGTTCGAACAGCTCGCGCTCGTCGCGCTGCGGGAAGCCGTACTCGTTGGCGTGGTAGTAGTCGTGCACCGGATGGCCCGGGGCGATGAGGCAGTAGCCGGACACGTTGAATTCCTGCGGTACGGGCTGGCCATTATGCGCGCCGTGACCGCCGGGTGGAGGCGCCCGGCGCGCCCAGCCGCTAGAATGGCGCCATGCCAGTAACGCCGACCTCCCTTGCCGATCACCTGCTCGTCGCGCTGCCGTCGCTGCTCGACGCGACCTTCGCCCGCAGCGTTGCGCTGATCTGCCAGCACGACGAGAACGGCGCGATGGGCGTGCTGGTCAACCAGCCGTCCGAATACACCCTGGGCGAGGTGCTCGCACAGATGGACATCACCACCGGCGATGGCGACCTGCAGGCGCGCATGGTGCTCAATGGCGGCCCGGTGCACCCCGAACGCGGCTTCGTCATCCACGATGACGCACGGGCGTGGGATTCCAGCCTGACCGTGGG
Organism: Stenotrophomonas sp. YJH_SMC_57; assembly: GCF_059369755.1. NCBI lineage: Bacteria > Pseudomonadati > Pseudomonadota > Gammaproteobacteria > Lysobacterales > Lysobacteraceae > Stenotrophomonas > Stenotrophomonas sp. YJH_SMC_57. Next base: position 51,011 of record NZ_JCAFSZ010000009.1, on the reverse strand, counting down.
CGAGGGCCTGTACCTGACCACCTCGCGCGACATCCTTGAAGCGATGGCGCGCGGTGAAGGCCCGGCCAACGCCGTGGTCACCCTCGGCTGCGCCGGCTGGGGCGCAGGGCAGCTGGAAAGCGAGCTGGCCGAGAACAGCTGGTTGACCGTGCCGGCCGATGCCGAGCTGGTGTTCCAGCTGCCGCTGGAGCAGCGCTGGCAAGGCGCGGCCTCGCGCATCGGCGTGGATCTGTACCGATTGACCGACTACAGCGGCCATGTCTGATCCAGCGGCCCCCGCACCGGTGTCTGCTGCCCCGGCCATCCGCCGCGACGGCACGGTTCTGGGTTTCGATGTCGGCTCGCGGCGTATCGGCGTGGCCATCGGCAGTGCCTTCGCCGCCCATGCACGCGCGGTGGCCGTGGTCGATGTGCACGGCAACGGGCCGGACTGGGCGGCAATCGAACGCCTGCTCAAGGAATGGAAGCCCGATGGCCTGGTGGTCGGCGACCCGCTGACCCTGGACGGCCAGGACCAGCCGAATCGCAAGCGCGCGCAGGGCTTTGCCCGCCAGCTGCGCGAACGCTTCAAGCTGCCGGTGGTGATGATCGACGAGCGTTCCAGCTCGGTCGAGGCCGCGCGCCGCTTCGCCGTCGAGCGCGCCGAAGGGCGCAAGCGCCGCCGCGATGCGGCCGCCCTCGACGCCGTGGCCGCGGCGGTGATCATCGATCGCTGGCTGTCGTCTCCCGACGACGCCACCCCCATTCCCTGACTGCACGACTCCCGCCATGACCGCCCAGCAAATCGATGCCTCCGGACGCCTGCGCCACCTGTTGACCCTTGAGGGGCTGCCGCGCGAAACCCTGCTGCAGCTGCTCGATCGCGCCGGGCAGATCCGCGACGCCGCGGTCGGCCGCGTCGGCAACAAGCGCCACGTGCTGGCCGGCTCGGCGGTGTGCACGCTGTTCTTCGAACCGTCCACCCGCACCCGCAGCTCGTTCCAGCTGGCCGCCCAGCGCCTGGGTGCCGACGTGCTGAATTTCGATGCCTCGACCTCTTCCACGCGCAAGGGCGAAACCGCCTGCGACACGCTGCGCAACCTGGAAGCGATGGGTGTGCGCGGCTTCGTCGTGCGCCACCCCGATGATGGCGCCGTCGCCGCACTGGCTGAAGCGGCGGGCGAGGGCACCGCGCTGATCAATGCCGGTGACGGCCGCAGCTCGCACCCGACCCAGGGCCTGCTGGACATGCTGACCCTGCGCCAGGCCAAGGGCCCGGACTTCTCGAAGCTGAAGGTGGTGATTGTCGGCGACGTGAAGCATTCGCGCGTGGCCCGCACCGACCTGCATGCGCTGCGTACGCTGGGCGTGGGCGAGATCCGCGTGTGCGGCCCGCAGTCGCTGCTGCCGGACGACGAGACCCTGAAGGGCTGCGTGGTGGGCGATGATTTCGATGCCATGCTGGAAGGCGTCGACGCGCTGATGATGCTGCGCCTGCAGCGCGAGCGCATGGAAGAAGGCCTGGTGCCGTCGCTGGAGCAGTACCACGCCGAGTACGGGCTGACCAACGAACGCCTGGCGCGCGCCGGCAAGGATGCTGCCGTGCTGCACCCGGGCCCGATCAACCGCGGCGTGGAAGTGACCGACGAGGTGGCCGACGGCCCGCAGTCGTGGGTACTGCGCCAGGTCGCCAACGGCGTCGCCGTGCGCATGGCCGTGCTGGAAACCCTGCTGGGCTGACCGCTCTGGTGGGTGCCAACCTTGGTTGGCACTCATTGTTCTGGTAGGTGCCAACCCTGGTTGGCACTGCTGGTGTGGTGGGTGCCAACCCTGGTTGGCACTGGCCTACCCGGGCGAAGGTGATTTCCCGATGTTCAGGGAACATGCGCCCGCCCATGCTCTTGTGCATGAACAGCACCCGCCTCCTGCTAGGCCGTCATTCCAGTCTCGGCCGGAGCTACATCCTGACGACGAACGTGCATGGCCGAGCGGCTCTGTTCGCCAATGACGCCGTTGCGATTACCGCCATGCAGCAGTTCCAGCGTCTGGATCTGGAAGGTCTGACCCATTCCATCGCCTACGTGGTCATGCCGGATCACGTCCATTGGTTGATGCAGCTGCGCGCGGCATCACTCGACGTAGTCATGAGGCGCTTCAAGTCGCGTACGGCGGTGTACGCAAACAGGGTACTGGGCAGGGTGGGGCGCTTCTGGCAGTCCTGCTATCACGATCACGCGATCCGCTCTGATGAATCGCTGTTCCGGCACGCAATGTATGTGATGGCGAATCCGATCAGGGCGGGGCTGGCCACGCAGCTCGGTGAGTACCCGCATGCGTGGTGTGAGTGGGAACTCGAAGGTTCCTGTGCCAAGGCGGAGTTCATGGGTGCGGACAGATAGTGCCAACCAAGGTTGGCACCCACCGAAAGCAGGTTCCGGCCTTGGTGGGTACCTACCCAAACCAGGCTCCAACCTTGGTCGGCAACCACCGGACGCTTCGGGTCAGCGCTTCTGCGCGAACAGCCAGGCCCACATCGCCGGGTCGGCGTAGGTGGCGTCCCAGGCGTTATGGTTGCCTTCCGGGTACTCGGTGTAGCGCACGTCGCGCGCGTTGGCGCCCTGGAAGGCACTGTGCAGCCTGCGGTCGTCGTCCGGTGGCACCACATCATCCAGTGCGCCGTGGAAGATCCAGATTGGTGCGTGCTGCAGGCGCTGGGCGATCACCGCGTAAGGATCGGCCTCATGCGCGACGTGTTCGACGAACAGGGTCGGGCGCTTCGCGCGCGGTGCCAGCACAGCGCCGCATACCGGCACGATCGCGGCAAAGCGGCGTGGATCGTCCAGGGCGATGTTCCAGCTGCCGTAGCCGCCCATCGACATGCCGGTCAGGTACTGGCGCGCAGGGTCGGCGCCAAACTCGGCGATTGTCGCGTCCAGCGCGGCCAGGGCCATGCGGTTGTTGTGGCCGCTCCATTCCGAGTGCTTTGCTGCCTGGGGGAAGACAACCAGGGCCGGGAAGTCGGGATGCTCGCGCAGATAGGGGCCAAGCCCCGCGCGCGTCTGCCTGATGCCGTCGCTGCCGCGCTCGCCCGAGCCATGCAGGAACAGGATGACCGGAACACTGGCGGACGCCGGGGCCTGCAGCCCGGCCGGAATGAACACCTGGTAGTAGGCGGTCTCGCCGTCCACTTTGACCGCGCGGGCTTCGAAGCGTCCACGCGCGCTGTCCGGCAGCGAGGCACATCCGGTCATCATCAGAAGGGCCAGCAGGGGCAGCCAGCGCGACATGGAACGGACCATGGGAATTCCTGGGGCGGCGGGAACGCCTCCATCGTAGTCCGCCGCCGTCCATGCGGCATCATGCGCCGCGTCACTGCGGGCGCGGGAAACTGGCGATGATCTCCAGTTGTTCCTGGGCCTCGGCATTGCCTTCGGCGGCGGCGGCCTGCACCTGCGCCATGTCCGGATGCAGCACCACCAGCAACGGGTTCTCGCAGACCGGGCAGTCGTACTCGGTTGCGTCCTCGTCCAGTTCCATCTCCATGCCGCGCGAGCTGCCCTTCCATTCGCAGGCCGGGCACGTGTGCTGCTGGTCGCGCCAGCCGGGCTGGAAGTAGTTTTCGATCGTCGTTGCCATCGGTGTTCCAGTGGGAAGGGGGGCAGAGCCCCGCATGGCGGGGCTCCATCCCTTGATACGGTCAGTGCAGCAGCACCAGGGTGGCCAGGCCGAGGAAGGTGAAGAAGCCCATCGAGTCGGTCACCGCGGTCAGGAAGATGCCGCTGGCCAGCGCCGGGTCGAAGCCGAAGCGTTTGAGCGTCAGTGGCACCAGTACGCCGGCCAGTGCGGCGAACAGCAGGTTGCAGGTCAGCGCGATGGCGATCACCGCCGACAGCCCGGGCGAGTGGAACCAGGCCAGCACGATCAGCCCCAGCACCGAACCCAGCATCACGCCATTCAACAAGGCGACCCGCACTTCCTTCCACAGCAGCGTGCGCGCATTGGATGCGCCCACCTGGCCCAGCGCCAGGCCGCGCACCATCAGCGCCAGCACCTGGGTACCGGCATTGCCACCCAGGCCGGCCACGATCGGCATCAGCACCGCCAACGCCACCAGCTTGTCGATGGTGCCTTCGAAGTGGCCGACCACGCTGGAAGCCAGGAAAGCGGTGCACAGGTTTACCGACAGCCACATCAGGCGCCGGCGCATGGCGCGCCAGACCGGGCTGAACAGATCCTCGTCCTCGTCCAGGCCGGCGGCGCCCAGCGCCTGGTGCTCGGCCTGGCCGCGGATGATGTCGACCACGTCATCGATGGTGATGCGGCCGATCAGGATGTTGTTGTCGTCCACCACCGGCGCCGAGATCCAGTCATGGTCGGAGAACTGCCGTGCCACTTCCTGGTCGCTCTCGCCGACGTCGATGGCCGGCTGCTCGTCGTCGATCAGGCGGTTGATCGGCGTGGTGTCCTCGTGGGTCACCAGCGCGGCCAGCGAGACCCGCCCGAGGTACTGGTGCCGCCGGCTGACCACGAACAGGTGGTCGGTGTGATCGGGCAGTTCGCCGCGCAGGCGCAGGTAGCGCAGCACCACGTCGACGTTGACGTCGGCGCGCACGGTCACCACGTCCGGGTTCATCAGGCGGCCGGCGCTGTCCTCGGGGTAGGACAGAACCTGTTCCAGGCGCTCGCGGTTTTCGCGGTCCATCGACTTGAGGACTTCGTCGATGACCGTGTCCGGCAGGTCTTCGACCAAGTCGGCCAGGTCGTCGATGTCCAGGTCTTCGACCGCGGCGATGATCTCGTCCGGGTCCATGTCCGCGAGCAGGCTTTCGCGCACGTCGTCGCCGACGTGGACCAGCACCTCGCCGTCATCTTCCGGGTCGACCAGGCCCCACACCACCTCGCGCTTGCCCGGCGGCAGCGATTCGAGCAGGTTGCCGATCTCGGCCGGGGCCAGGGTGTTGACCAGCCGACGCACCGGACCCAGCCGGCCGCTGTCCAGTGCATCGGACAGCATCCGCAGTTGGCGCGCAGTCTTGTCGTGGCGTACAGCTTCAGCCATCGCAGCTCCCGCGGGATAAGAAAAGCCGCGATCCCGGCAAGGATGCGGCAACAGGGGTGTTCAGCGCGTCATTATCGCAAGGGGATGTTTCAACGCATAGCCGCTGGGTGAGGGTAGTGCCGGCCGCTGGCCGGCAATCGTCCCCATCGAAGTCCATGAGGTTGCCGGCCAGCGGCCGGCACTACCGCCTGCGGTCAGGGCGTGTCCGCCACCAGTGCCAGCCAGCGCTCGATGCCGCGGCGGTCGCGCGCCGCCAGCAGCTTCGGCGCGCGGGCGCGCAAGGCGCCCAGGTCGGCCTCGCGGATCGCCCGGCGCACCTCCAGCAACGTACCGGGATGCAGGCTGAACTCGCTCAGGCCCAGCGCCAGCAGCAGTGGAGTCATCCGGGCATCGCCGGCCATCTCGCCGCAGACCGCCACCGGGATGCGATGGCGCGCACCAGTGTCGATCACCATCTGCAGCAGCCGCAGCACGGCCGGATGCAACGGCGAGTAGAGCTCGCCCAGCGCTTCGTTGTTGCGGTCGGCGGCGAGCAGGTACTGCACCAGGTCGTTGGTACCGATCGACAGGAAATCGACCAGATCGATGAAGCTCTCCAGCGCCAGTGCGGCCGCGGGTACTTCGATCATCGCGCCCAGCGGCACATGGTCGGACACCATGTGGCCCTCGCCGCGCAGCTGTTCGGTCAGCTTGAGCATGCGCCGGCGCACCGCAAGCAGCTCCTCGCGGGTACTGACCATCGGAACCAGCACGCGCAGCTTGCCGTAAGCCGAGGCACGCAGGATCGCGCGCAGCTGGGTGTCGGCCACCTTCGGCCGCGCCAGCGACAGGCGCACGCCGCGCAGGCCCAGTGCCGGATTCTCTTCGTTGCTCAGGGTCAGGCCGGTGCGATCGGCCTTGTCCGCGCCCAGGTCGAGCGTGCGGATGGTGACCGGACGCCCGCTCATGCCCAGCGCGGCATCGCGGTAGGTCTGGAACTGCTCTTCCTCGTCCGGCAGCTCGTTGCGCTGCAGGAACAGGAATTCGGTGCGGTACAGGCCCAGCCCCTGCGCGCCCAGCGCATGCGCCTGGGTCACGTCCTCCAGCGATTCGGCGTTGGCCAGCAGGGCGATGTCGACCTGGTCGCGGGTACGGCTGGGCTTGCTGCGCAGGCGGCCCAGCTCGCGCTGTTCACGCGCATGCTCTTTCAGTCGCGCGCGGTAGTCACGCAGGTTGTCGGCCTGCGGGTTGACCGTGATGCTGCCGTCGGCGCCGTCGATGATCAGCACGTCGCCGTCGGCGATGCGGCTGAGCAGCTGCGGTACGTTGACGATCAGCGGCAGGTGCAGGCTGCGTGCCAGGATCGCACTGTGCGACAGCGCGCTGCCGGCGGCGGTGACGATGCCGACCACCCCTTGCGCCTGCAGCTGCGCCAGCTCGGACGGGGCAATGTTGTCGCAGACCAGGATCTCGCCGGCCAGGCCCTTCATCACCGGCGGCCGGTCCGGTTGCAGGAAGGCGTGGATGCGGCCGATCACATGGTCCAGATCGTCCATGCGGCTCTTCAGGTAGGCATCGTCCATGCCATCGAAGACCTTGGCCAGGCGGTCGCGTTGCAGGCGCAGCGCATAGCCGGCGCTGTACGGGCCGCTGCGGATCAGTTCGTCCAGGCCATACAGCAGCTCGGGGTCGTCCAGCAGCAGCGCGTGCAGGTCGAGGAACTCGCCCACTTCCTGGTTCAGTGCCCCATGCAGGCGCTGGCGCAGCTCGTGCATTTCCGTGCGCGCCGCATCCACCGCATGGTGCAGGCGCGCGAGCTCGGCCTCGACCTGGTGGGCGGCGACACGCTGTTCGGCCACCTCCAGGGCATGCGGCAGGCGCACGCGGGCGCGGCCCATGGCTGTGCCGCGCGCTGCGCCATGGCCGGCCAGCAGCTGCACCGGCCGCTGGCCGGAGGGGAGCTGGCCGGCGCGTGCGCGTGGCACGCTCAGCTGTCCTCGTCGAAACGGCGTTCGAACAGGCCCACCACCGCCTCCATCGCGGCGGCTTCGTCCTCGCCGTTGATGCGCACGGTGACCGGGGTGCCCTGGCCGGCAGCCAGCAGCATCACGCCCATGATGCTCTTGGCGTTGATCTCACGGCCCTTGGCGGCCATGGTCACGTTGCAGCGGAACGGCGCCAGGGTCTGCACCAGCTTGGCGGTGGCCCGGGCATGCAGGCCCAGGCGGTTGCTGACGGTGAGTTCTCGTTCAAGCATCGTCGACTATCGCTCCATTACGGGTACCCGCCGCGGCTGTGGCGGGCAGTTGATCCAGTCCCTGTTCCGGATAATTCATCACCCGCAGCAACATCGGCAGGCTCAGCGCCGACACCCGGCGAACCGGGGTCCCCAGCCGGGCCAGCTGCCCGGCAAGGTTGGCGGGGCTGGCGCCGTACAGGTCGGTCAGGATCAGCACGCCTTCCCCACCGTCAACCCGCCGCAGGGCGGCCGAGGCGAGCGGGAGCAGGGCGTCCAGGTCTGCGTCGAACGGTACTTCGAAAGCTTCGGTCTTCAGCGGCAATTGCCGCAGGAGCCGGGTCGCCACCTCAAGCAGGGCGGTCCCGACCCCGGGATGTGTTACGAGGAGAATGCCACAGGTCATTACTGCACGTTAACAGGTCAAGGTGAATCGGCGATAGCAGCAGGAGAGGGGCACTGTGTCCCGTATTCAGCGTTGCCCGGCTGGTATGCCCGTTTCGCCGAAAAAGCGATCCGACCCTGTCCGTCTTTCCGATGCCTGACAGAGGTTCATCCACGCATGGCGTGGATCCATCGTGTCGACCAAGGTCGACACCCACCAACAGCACACGGAATCTGTCAGAGGCGGGGTGGGTCCGGTTGCGGGGGTGTCCGCGGCATGGATGCCGCGGCCAAGCCCCCATGGATGGGTTTACGGCGTCCCCCGCAACCGGACCCGCACCGCCATCCCTCGGAATGCTGCATTAGCTGTTGAGGTTGCCGGCCAGCGGCCGGCACTACCGCGGGTGCCGGGTGCAGCCCGGCCGCCCCCTCAATCCTGTTCGCGGTGGTAGGTCGCCACGTCTTCCCAGCCCATCTCGCGTGCGTGGCGGGCCATGCGCTCGGCCAGGAACACCGATCGATGCTTGCCACCGGTACAGCCGAACGCCACGGTCACGTAGCTGCGGGTGCCGTCGCCCAGCTTCGGCAGCCAGGTATCGAGAAAGTCCGTCAGCTGGGCCAGGTAGCGCTGCACGTCGGGCTGCGCTTCCAGGTAGTCGCGCACGCCCGGCTCGCGGCCGCTCAGCGCGCGCAGCTCCGGGTCCCAGTGCGGGTTGGGCAGCACGCGCGCGTCGAACACGAAGTCCGCCTCGGCCGGCACGCCGCGCTTGTAGGCGAACGATTCGAACAGCAGCGACAGCCGGGTGGCGTGGTCCAGGGTGAACTCGGTGATGATCCGTCGCCGCAACTGGTGCACGTTGAGCGCGCTGGTGTCGATCACCGCATCGGCCTCGCGGCGCAGCGGGGCGGTCAGCACGCGCTCGCGCGCGATCGCTTCGGGCAGTGACAGGCCCAACTGGCTCAGCGGATGCCGGCGACGGGTGTCGGCATAGCGCTTGAGCACCGTTTCGTCGCTGGCCTCGAAGAACAGTACCTTCACCTCCACGCCGGCGTCGGTGGCCAGTCGCCGCCAGTCGCCCAGCTGGCCAAGATCGGCCTGGCCGCGCACGTCGATGCCCACCGCCAGCCGGCGCGGCGCGTGGCCATCGTGGTTGGCCAGCAGGCTGCGTACGAAATCCGGGAGCAGATTGATCGGCAGGTTGTCCGAGCAGTAGTAGTCCTGGTCCTCGAAGGTCTTCAGGGCCACGGATTTACCCGAGCCGGACAGGCCGCTGACGATGATCAGGGTCGGGGCGGTGGGGGCGGCGGTGCTCATGGACGGGCTCTTCGAAAGACAGGGGTCAGGGCGTTCGCCGTTCCAGCAGATTGCTGTGGCGGGCGATGAACATCGCCGCCGGATCGATGCCCTTGGTGCGCAGGATATGCAGGCGGGTGGCCGCCTCGGTCAGCACGGCCAGGTTGCGGCCAGGCATCACCGGCAGGGTGATCAGCGGGACGTCCAGGTCCAGCACATGGCGGGTACCCGAATCGCCGGTCAGGCGCTCGTAGCCATGTGGCGTGGGTTCGGTCATCGGTTTGGTCAGATGGACGATCAGCCGAAGGTACTTGTTCTTCTTTACAGCCGTGTCGCCGAACATCTCGCGCACGTTCAGCACGCCCAGCCCACGCACTTCCAGCAGGTCCTGCAGCAGTTCGGGGCAGGTACCGTCGAGCACGTCGGGGGCGATCTGGGTGAATTCGGGTGCATCGTCGGCCACCAGGCGATGGCCGCGGCTGAGCAGCTCCAGCGCCAGTTCGCTCTTGCCCGACCCGGCTTCACCGGTGATCAGCACGCCGATGGAGTAGATCTCCATGAACACGCCATGCAGGATCACGCGTGGTGCCAGCGTGCGCGCCAGATGGTAGGACAGGTGGTTGAGCAGTTCGTGGCCGCGCTTGGGGGACAGCCACAGCGGCGTACCGGACTCGTCCGCGGCCGCGCGCAGGTCTTCCGGGCAGGGCTGGTTGCGGGTCAGCACCAGCGCCAGCGGGTGCGACTGCATGATCTTCTCGATGGTCTCCCAGCGCTGGCGCGGTTCCAGCGCGTCCAGCCAGGACAGCTCCTCGGTGCCGAGAATCTGCACCTTGTTGGGGTAGATCGCATTGAGGTAGCCGGCCAGCGAGGGGCGCCGCGAGACCGTGTTGCCGGCTTCGAGTTCGCGTTTCTCGCCGGACTTGCCTGCAGCCCAGCGCAACCCCAGCCGCTCGCGCTGCTGTTCGAACAGTTCACGGGCGGTGATGCTGGTATTCATGCGGCGCTCGCAGGTGGCGTCAGCTCAAGGGCCTGGCGCAGGGCCCGGGCATCGCCGGCCGCGCGCAGCGCCTGGCGGATGTCGGGCGCGGAGAACAACTCGGCCAGCTCGGACAGCAGCATCAGGTGCTGGTGGGTGTAGTGGGCGGGGACGGCCATCGCGAACACCAGGTCCACCGGCTCGTCGCCACCGAAGTCGACCGGGGTGGCCAGCCTCAGCAGGGCGCCACGGGGGCGGTCCAGGGTCGGCGCGCGGCCGTGGGGAATGGCGATGCCATGGCCGATTGCGGTACTGCCCAGCGCTTCGCGCTGGCACAGGTTCAGGTAGATCTGTTCGGCATTGGCCTGGCGGCAGGCCAGCAGCCCGGCCGCGGCCTGCAGGACGCTGTCGCGGTCGGTGGCCGTGCAGAGCTGGGTCTGCACGGCCGCCAGGAGGTCAGTCAGGGGCATGTCTGCGGGGAACAGTGGCGATCAGCCACCATTGTCGCCCACCGGCAGCGGCGCGTGCTGCTGTTTTTTCTCCTTGTGCTTGATCACAAGGCGGTCAAGCTTGTCCGCAAGCAGGTCGATTGCGGCATACATGGTCTGGCCGCCGGCCTCGGCGTGCAGGGTCTGCCCCGGGATGTTGAGGCTGGCGTCGACGTGATGCTCGGTCTTCTGCAGCTTGAGGGTCACCCGCGCTTCGCAGTGCTGGTCGAAGTGTTTTCCGATCCGGGCCAGCTTTTCCTCTACATAGGACTGCAGGGCCGGGGTGACTTCGACATCTTTGCCAAACGTTTCGATGCGCATCGGGTTTCTCCTGTGTTCGGATGTGCCAATGAACCTCTCCGCCGGGCGCGGCGGCGCGTCAAGCGATTCTGACCCTTTCGTGCGAGGCGGAAATGTTCATGGCTTCACGATACTTCGCCACGGTGCGTCGCGCTACTGGAATTCCCGACGATTTGAGCAGGTCAGCCAGCTTGGCGTCAGAAAGCGGCTTGCGCGGGTTCTCGTCGTCGATCAGTCGCCGGATCATGGCCTGGATGGCCGTGCTGGACGCCTCGCCGCCGCCCTCGGTATCGATGCCCGACGCGAAGAAGGCGCGCAGCGGCAGGGTGCCGCGCGGCGTGCGCACATGCTTGCGCGCGATCGCGCGCGATACCGTGGATTCGTGCAGGCCGAGCTCGGTGGCGATCTCGCGCAGGGTCAGCGGGCGCAGCGCCTGTTCGCCGAATTCGAGGAATCCGGCCTGTTGCAGGATCAGGCTGCGCACCACCCGCAGCAGGGTCTCGCCGCGCTGCTGCAGCCCTTTCAGCAGCCAGCGCGCCTCCTGCAGCTGCGCGCGCAGATAGCCGGCATCGGCCTCGCCACAGCGGCGGATGAGCTGTTCGTAGCCGCGGTGGATCACCACCTTCGGCCCGGCATGGCCGGCCAGTGATGCGCGCCAGACGCCGTTCTGCCGCCACACCACCACGTCGGGCACCACGTAGGTGTCCTGCGAAAGCGGCGCAATCTGCGTGCCCGGGCGCGGGTCCAACGAGCGCAGCAGGGCGACGGCGGTCTCGACATCGGCAAGCGGTCGTTTCAGTTCGTGGGCGAGGCCGGCCACGCCACTGCGCGGCAAGCGTTCCAGCGGTCCTGCGGCAATCTGTCGCGCCAGGGCCAGTCCGGGCGTGTCCTCGCCCAGCACGTCCAGCTGCAGCTGCAGGCATTCACCGAGTGTGCGAGCGGCCACGCCGACCGGATCGAAACGCTGGATGCGATGCAGTACGGCGAGGATCTCGTCCTCGTCGGCATGGATCGTTGGCAGCAGTGTTTCAGCGATGGTCGCCAGCGGTTCCCGAAGGTAGCCATCGTCGTCCAGTGCATCGATCAGCGCGGCACCGATGCTGCGATCGGGTGCGGACAGATGTGACAGGTGCAGCTGCCACAGCAGGTGATCGGCCAGCGTCTCGCTTTCGGCCACGCGCTCGGCGGCGCTGCCGGTGTCGTCGTCATCGTCGAAGCTGCCACCGCTGCCGGCAGCGCTCCAGTCCAGTTCGGCAGGCGCCCAATCGTCGCCATCGTCGGCGCGTTCGCTGGGGGCTTCGCTGTCGTTGCCGTCACTGGCCTCGTTGGCGGCAGGGCCGTCGTTGCTGTCGGCCCAGTCCAGCAGGGGATTGCTTTCCACGGCCTGGGCGATTTCCAGCTCCAGCTCGGTGGTGGACATCTGCAGCAGCTTGATCGCCTGCTGCAGCTGGGGCGTGAGCACCAGCTGCTGTCCCAACGATGTCTGCAGCCGAGTCTTCATACCTGTGCCGAAAGGATGGAAAGTGCCCGGGTGCCCGCCGTCACAGCTTGAACGAATCCCCAAGGTAGACGCGGCGTACGTCGGCGTTGTCCAGGATCGCTTCCGGCGAGCCCTGGGCCAATACGGCGCCCTCGGCGAGAATATACGCGCGGTCGCAGATTCCCAAGGTCTCACGCACGTTGTGATCGGTGATCAGCACGCCGATGCCACGCTGCTTGAGGTGGGTGACGATGCGCTGGATCTCGCCGACCGAAATCGGATCGACGCCGGCGAATGGCTCGTCGAGCAGGATCAGGCGCGGCTGCGCGGCCAGCGCTCGGGCGATCTCGCACCGACGGCGTTCGCCACCGGACAGGCTGGCGCCGAGCTGGTCGGCAACGTGGCCCAGCTGCAGTTCGTCGAGCAGGCTGTTCAATTCGCGTTCGCGGCCGGCCGAATCCAGGTCCTCGCGCAGTTCCAGCACCAGGCGGATGTTGTCGGCCACGGTCAGCTTGCGGAACACAGAGGGTTCCTGCGGCAGATAGCCCACGCCCTGCTTGGCGCGGGTGTACATCGGGTCGCCGGTGATGTCGCGTCCGTCGAGCACGATGCTGCCCGCATCGGCTGCGACCAGGCCGACGATCATGTAGAAGCAGGTGGTCTTGCCGGCACCATTGGGGCCCAGCAGGCCGACCACTTCACCGGCATCGAGGGTCAGCCCGAAGTCCTTGACGACTTCACGCTGCTTGTAGCGTTTGCGCAGGCCCTTGGCGACAAGCATTACTTCTTGCTCCCGGCAGGCTTGGCCGGCTGTGCGGCCGGGTTCTTGTTCTTCGGCGGAATGACGGTGCGCACGCGGCTGCCGTCGCCACCGGAGTTCATCTCACCGCTGCGGGTGTTGTAGACCATGCGCTGGCCGGCGTTGGTGCCGCGCGCGCTGGTGACCTTGTAGTTGCCGGTCAGGGTGATGATCTCGCTCTTGATGTCATAGTCGATGCGATCGGCCACCGCGTCCATCCAGGTGCCATCGTCGAGCTGCTGCTTCATGGTGGCCTGCTTGCCGGTGAACACCGCACGCACGGCCTCGCCATCCTTCAGGTAGATCTCGGCTTCCGACGAGCGGATGTCCAGGGTTCCCTGGGTGATGTTCACGCCCTGCGAGAGCACGGTCTTGCCATCGCCGGTGAGCACGCCGGACTGGGCGCCGGAATCGATGTTCATGTTCTCGTTGCGGTCGGTGGACTTGGCGAAGGCGGCGCTGGGCACAACAAGTGCGAGCGCGAGTACGGCTGCAAAGGGAATCTTCATCGGGGTCCGTTCTACCGGTGGAGGGCTCCCGGAAACCGGGGGCGGGGAGGGGCTGCCGGCCGTGCGCCTGTCCGGGGACGTCGCAGGCTGGCGGCGGGATCAGTGCCGGGGCGTGTAGCGGCCCTTGGACTGGCTGAGGAAATGATACGTGTTGTTCTTCGAATCCACCTCGAAGCCGACGCCGGACTGTTCCATTCCGGGCCGGGTCATGGTCACCAGCGCATCGGTGCGGGCACGGCTTTCCTTCGGAAACACGTCCAGATGGTCGGTGCGGAAGGTGGTGGGCGGTACGCCCGGGTCGGCGGGACTGTCGCCTGCGACGTTGCCGCGCAGCTTCATTTCGTCGCCCTTGGCGCTGAGCCAGCCGGTCTCCGAACGCAGCGTCCAGTGCTTGCCGTCCTTGTCGGGCATTTCGAACAGCGGGGTCGCGATGCTGATGGTCTGGTCACCGCGCTGACGCTCCAGCAGCGGTGCGCGCAGGGTGGTCGATTCCTTGCCCTGTTCGTCGAGGGCCACGATGGTGAAGTCGTGCAGGATGTAGTCCACGCCAATCTCGTTGCCGCCGTTGGCCGGTCCCTTGTCACGGTTGCGCAGCGCGGCCCAGCTGCTGAGCAGCGCGGCCAGCAGCAGGCCGATGCCGAGTGCGGTGCGCCAGTTCAGGGTCGGCCGGTTCATGCGCCGAACCTCGCCAGGACCGCATCCACATGGCCCTGGGCGGCCAGCAGGACATCGCACAGCTCACGTGCAGCGCCACGCCCGCCGTCGGTGCGGGTCTGCCAGTGCACGCGCTCGGCGATCCACGGGTGCGCGTTGGCAGGCGCCACGGCCAGGCCCACCGCGCCCAGCGGCGCCAGGTCCGGCAGGTCGTCGCCCATGAAGGCCACCTGTTCCAGGCCGATGCCGTGCTGCGCGCACAGCGCCTGCACGCTGGCCAGCTTGTCGCCCACGGCGATCTGGGTGTCGATGCCGAGATCGGCGCCACGCCGGAGCGCGGACTGGCTGTTGCGCGCAGTGATCAGCACGGGATGGATGCCGTGCTGCTGCAGCAGTTTCAGGCCCAGGCCATCCTGCACGAAGTACGCCTTGCTCTCATTGCCGTCCTTGTCGTAGTACAGCCGACCGTCGGTGAGGGTGCCGTCCACGTCGAAGCACGCCAGGCGGACGCGGGCCGCAGCGGCATGCAGGTGGGCGGGGAAGGCGGGCAGGGGGGACCAGGGCATCAGGGCGGCAGGCTCGGTGTGGGCGGATGGACGATACAGACTGAATGGGGTCTACGGACTGTCGGTTAAACCACCCGCGCCCGCAACAGGTCATGAATGTTCAGGGCACCCACCGCGCGTCCCTGGCCATCGACCACGATCAGGCCGGTGATCTTGTGGGTCTCCATCAACCGCGCGGCTTCGACGGCCAGCTGGTCGGCGCCGATGGTACGTGGGTTGCGGGTCATCACATCGGCGATCTTCGCGGTACGCACGTCCAGCGCGCTGTCGAGCGCGCGGCGCAGGTCGCCGTCGGTGAACAGGCCGATCAGGACGCCATCGGCATCGACCACGGCGGTCATGCCCAGCCGCTTGCGGCTCATTTCCATCAGCGCTTCGCTGAGGCTGGCGCCGGCCTCGACCCGGGGCAGGTCGTCGCCGCTGTGCATGACATCGGTGATGTGCAGCAGCAGGCGGCGGCCGAGGCTGCCGGCCGGGTGTGAACGGGCGAAATCATCGGCGGTGAAACCGCGCGCATCCAGCAGGGCTACGGCCAGCGCATCGCCCATCGCCAGCGACGCGGTGGTGCTGGAGGTCGGGGCCAGGTCCAGCGGGCAGGCTTCGGCCGGCACGCTGACATCCAGATGAATGTCGGCGGCGGAGGCCAGGCTGGACTGCGGGCGTCCGGTCATGGAAATCAGCAGGTTGCCCTGGCGCTTGAGCACCGGCAGCAGCATCAGGACTTCGTCCGACTCGCCCGAATAGGACAGGGCCAGCACCACGTCGTCCTCGGTGATCATGCCCAGGTCACCATGGCCGGCCTCGCCCGGGTGCACGTAGAACGCCGGGGTGCCGGTCGATGCCAGGGTGGCGGCGATCTTGCGGGCGATGTGGCCGGACTTGCCCATGCCGGTGGCAACCACCCGCCCGCGGCTGGACAGGATCGCCTGGCAAGCCTGCTGGAAGGCATCGCCGAGGCGGGCAGCGACCGCATTCAGGGCTTGCTGCTCGATGTCGAAGACACGGCGGCCGCTGGCGACCAGGCTGGCCGGGTCGACGGAACGGGAGGGCAGGAGAGGCTCGGCCATGCGGACGCCACGCAGCGGAAGTAGAATGAGCGCTCATTTTATTAGGAAAGCCCGTTGGACGCCGACACCATCCGCAATCTGATCGAAACCGGCCTGCCCGGCGCCCGCGCCGACGTGCGTGGCGACGATGGCGTGCATTTCGAAGCGACCGTGGTCTGCGAGGCCTTTGCCGGCAGGATGCCGCTGGCCCGCCACCGGATGGTCTATGCCACCCTGGGCGACCTGATGGGCGGTGCGATCCACGCACTGGCGCTGAAAACCGTGACCCCGGCCGAAGCCGGCTGAACCGCAGAAGATCCCGAATACATGGCCAAGATCGTTGTGACCGGCGGCGCTGCGCTGCACGGTGAAGTAAGCATCTCCGGCGCCAAGAACGCCGTCCTCCCCATTCTCTGCGCGACCCTGCTGGCCGATGCGCCGGTCGAGATCACCAACGTGCCGCACCTGCACGACGTGGTCACCACGGTGAAGCTGCTGGGCGAGCTGGGCGCCAAGGTCACCATCGACCAGGGCACGCTGTCGCGCGGCAGCGCGATCGTGGTCGACCCGCGTCCGGTCAACCAGCACGTTGCGCCATACGAGCTGGTCAAGACCATGCGCGCCTCGATCCTGGTGCTGGGCCCGCTGTTGGCCCGCTTCGGCGCGGCCGAAGTGTCGCTGCCCGGCGGCTGCGCGATCGGTTCGCGCCCGGTCGACCAGCACATCAAGGGCCTGCAGGCGCTGGGCGCCGAGATCGTGGTCGAGAACGGCTTCATCAAGGCCTCGGCCAAGCGCCTGAAGGGTGGTCATTTCACCTTCGACATGGTCAGCGTCACCGGCACCGAGAATGTGCTGATGGGCGCGGTGCTGGCCGAAGGCACCACCATCCTCGACAACTGCGCGATGGAACCGGAAGTGACCGATCTGGCGCACTGCCTGATCGCGCTGGGCGCGAAGATCGAAGGCCTGGGCACCGCGCGCCTGGTCATCGAAGGCGTCGAGCGCCTGTCCGGTGGCCGCCACGAAGTGCTGCCCGACCGCATCGAGACCGGTACCTTCCTGGTGGCCGCGGCGATGACCGGTGGCAAGGTCACCGTGAACCGCGCGCGCCCGAACACCATGGACGCGGTGCTGTCCAAGCTGGTCGAGGCCGGTGCGAAGATCGAGACCACCGATGACAGCATCACCCTGGACATGCAGGGCAAGCGGCCGAAGGCGGTCAACCTGACCACCGCGCCGTACCCGGCGTTCCCGACCGACATGCAGGCGCAGTTCATGGCGCTCAACTGCGTGGCCGACGGCGTGGGCGTGATCAATGAAACGATCTTCGAGAACCGTTTCATGCACGTCAACGAACTGCTGCGGCTGGGCGCGGACATCCAGGTCGAAGGCCACACGGCCATTGCCCGTGGCCACGAACGCCTGAGCGGTGCGCCGGTGATGGCCACCGACCTGCGCGCGTCGGCATCGTTGATCCTGGCCGGCCTGATGGCCGACGGTGACACCACCATCGACCGCATCTACCACCTTGATCGTGGCTACGAGAACATCGAAGAGAAGCTGTCTTCGCTCGGTGCCACCATCCGGCGCGTGCCATGATCCTGCGCGGCAAGTTCAGCCCGCGTCGCAAGGCGCTGCTGGCGCTGGTGCTGATCGTGCTGGCGTGGCTGGGCTACGCCTGGTACGCCGACATCGCCATCACCCAGGGCATCGAGCAGAAGGACATGGACTGGAACGGCGATGGCACCGTCTCGCGTGACGAGATCATCGAGTCGTTCTACGCGGTTGCGGTGAACGACAGCCAGGACGGCAACCGCCATTGCCGCACCTTCGTCTGGCGCAGCACGGGCGAGCAGATCCGCGTGGACTGCCGCACCGAGTTCGCGCCAGCGGAAGCGAAGCCGGCTGAAGCGAAGAAGTAAGAAAACGCCCGCGAAAGCGGGCGTTTTCCTTTCGGTAGCACCGGCCGCTGGCCGGCAACCCCATGAACCTCGTGGAGCATCGCGAAAATGCCGGCCAGCGGCCGGCACTACCGGTTCGCGCGTCAGTTCATCGCCTTGATGGTCAGGTCCAGCGCATCGCGATCGTTTTCACGCTGCAGCATGCGCGCCGGGACCGGGAATTCGGGCACGATCCACGCGATCAGTTCCTTGTTGCCGTCGGCACGCGAGACCTTGGTGGCTTCGTAGCTCTTGCCACCCACGGTGATCGACTCCTTGCCGATCACGCGGTAGGTCATGTTCTTGATGCGCCCTTCGTCGACCATGCGATAGGTCAGCGGCTTGCCGGCGGCCAGGTCGCGGGCGATCGCCAGGTTGATCAGCAGCGCATCCATGTCACCGGACTTCAGTGCGATCGGGCCGGCGCGGTCCGGCTTGATGTCGCCGGTCCAGGTCGCCTGGTTGCTGGTCCAGTTGTAGTTGGCCTGCACGTTGCGCTTCTTCACCAGCAGGGCCGAACGGTCCTGGCTGCTGAGCGGGCGCAGCTGGCCACGCACTTCCTCGAACACGGTGCTCTGGCTCAGGTCGGCCAGCTGGTTCTTCACCTGCAGCGTGTAGCGCCACTTGTTGGCTCCCTCGCTGCTCAGGGTCATGCTGCCATTGGCCTGCATGCCCATGTAGCTGGCCAGGTAATCGGCCTTGAACGGCTGCAGGGCCATGGCCGGCAGGCTGGCCATCGACAGCGCGGCCGCGGCGATCCAGGTGAGGGGGCGGGTCAGGGTGCTCATGCTCAGACTCCTTGGTATTCGATCAGGCGGAGGTCGACGCGGTCTTCGCCGTCTTCGCGTTGCAGGATGCGCACCGGGGTGGGGACACCGTTGGCGATCCAGAGGATGGTTTCGTTGTTGCCGCCGTTGGTCCGGTAGACCCGCAGCGCGTTGTAGGACAGGTCG
Source organism: Stenotrophomonas sp. YJH_SMC_57 (assembly GCF_059369755.1). NCBI lineage: Bacteria > Pseudomonadati > Pseudomonadota > Gammaproteobacteria > Lysobacterales > Lysobacteraceae > Stenotrophomonas > Stenotrophomonas sp. YJH_SMC_57. The sequence continues at coordinate 32,369 of NZ_JCAFSZ010000009.1, read as the reverse complement.
CCGACTTCGACGTTCTCGGTCTGCGGCGCGGCCTGGTAGTCATGCTGGCGGACCTTGCCCATGTCCACGTAGCGGTAGTGCATGGTGGCACCTGGGCGCGCATCTCGCATGATCGCCAGGTTGATCAGCAGCGCGCTCTGGTCGCCGGGCTGCAGCGGGATCGGCTGCGCACGTTCCTTCTTCACGTCACCGGTCCACTGCGCGGTACCGGCCTGCCAGTTGTAGGTGCCCACGGCCTTCTTGCCGAGGAACAGGCCCTTGCGCACCGTGCTCTGGCTCAGTGGCGCGTAGACACCGCCGCGTTCCTCGAACACCGTGCTCTGCTCGATGTTCAGGCCGAGCACGCTGGCAAAGCCGCGGCGGCCGACCACCTGCATGTCGACCCGCCACTGGCTGCCGCCGGTGTGGGTGACCTGCATGCTGGCGTCGCCGGCCTCCTTGCTCTTGTAGAACGCCTGGTAGGTGGCGCTGAACGGCTGCAGCGGCGGCGGTTCCCATGCCAGCGCAGGCAACACCGGCGCCGCCGGCTCGGCAGGTGGCTGCACGGCAGGCACCGGCGCCGGGGAGGGCGAGGCGGCAGGCGCTTGCGCCTGGCCCCAGCCCGCAGCGGGCAATACGGCCAGCGACAGCAGCAGCGACGTGGACAGCAGGGTCGTGGTCTTCATGAAGGACAGGGACCGCAGGGAGGGGCAGGATGCCAGCCCCGCAGTCAGCGGGACGTGTGCACGGGCGTTACCGGTTCAGGTTCCCGGCGGAATCTAGGGCCAACGGGCTAAACAGGGGGTGACCGTCCAGTTGGGGCTGTCCTTCCCGTTCAGCCAGGCGGCCTGCGCACAGCAGCTGCAGGGTGGCGATCAGCAACGGGTGCTCCACCGCCAGCACGCGCTCGGCCAGCGCCTGCGCATCGTCGCCGGGCTCCACCGGCACCCGTACCTGCGCCAGCACCGCCCCGGCATCCAGTTCCGGTACCACCAGGTGAACGCTGGCCCCGTGCTCGGCATCGCCGGCCTCCAAGGCCCGCGCATGGGTGTCCAGGCCCTTGTGCAGCGGCAGCAGCGAGGGGTGGATGTTGACCAGGCGGCCCTCGAAGCGCTGCACGAAGGCGGCCCCCAGGATGCGCATGTAGCCGGCACAGACGATCCAGTCCGGTGCCGATGCCTGCACGGCATCGCCCAGCGCCTGCTCATAGGCGGCGCGGTCGCCGAACTCCTTCGGCGCGTGTGCCCAGCGCAGGCCAGGCGCCACCCGCTGCAGCGCCGCGGCGCCTGGACGGTCGGAGAACACGCCGACCACGTCGGCCGGCAGGCGGCCACCACCGATCGCGTCGAGGATGGCCTGCAGATTGCTGCCACGGCCGGAGGCCAGTACCGCAATGCGAGCGGTCATGCGACTACCGCGCCGCCTGGTTCGGTGAAGCTGGCGGCGACATCCGCACGCAGCAGCACGATCAGGGCGTATACGCCCAGCGCGATGCCCAGCGCGCCGCCCAGGCAGGCGGCACCGCCTGCGACCAGGCACAACGTACGCTGGCGGCGCTGCCCCAGCCGGTTCGCAGCGGTCAGGCTGAGCATGCCCAGTGCACCGATGGCCAGCGCCGCGACGGCGAGGATCGCCGCCAGCAGCACGGGCGGCATGCCCGCCGTGGGGTTCCGGCTTTCGCTGATGTAGCCACCCAGCGCGGCCATCAGCAGGACAACGGACAGCGCCAGCTGGATGCCGCCGTAGACGCAGAACAGGATCCTGAGCGTGTGCAGGTGGCCGCCGATCTGGAGCGCGGTCCAGCCAGGCGGCACATTCAACGGGGGCGGGAGGGAAGCCATGGAAATCTCAGCTGCGGGAAGGAACGTTGGCTTCGAAGGCCGCCTTCACCTGCGGACGCAGCAGGATGATCAGGCTGAACACCCCCAGCACCGTGCCGAGCGGCGCGAACAGGCAGGCCAGGCCGGCCACGATCAGGCACAACAGGTAGCGGCGGCGGCCGGCCAGGCAGCGCCCGGCATAGGCGACGAACGCGCCGAGCGTCACGCCACCGAACACGATGACGCAGCCGATGATGGTGAACATCCAGCCGAACAGGCGCTGCTCGGCCGGCGACGTGGGCTGGCCACCGGAGTTCATCGGCAGGTGGCCGGTCAGTGCGCTGATGCCCAGCACGATGTGGAGGATGAAGATCAGCGAGAACAGCGCGATCAGGCCGCCAACCACGTAGTGCGCGATGGACAGCATGCGCAGGTGGTCGGCATCCTGCGCGCTGAACACCGGCGCCATCGCCAGAGGCGGCGGCAGCGGGGTGGGGGACAAGGGGGGCGTTGCGTCCATGCGGGCTCCTGGGCGTGCGATCAGCCGATGTGGACGCGCTCGGCGCCTTCGGCGGTGACCACCTGGCCGATGGTCCAGTGCTCCAGGCCCTGCGCCTTGACCGCCTCGGACACGGCAGCGACCTGGTCCGGTGCGACGATCAGCACGAAGCCGATGCCGCAGTTGAAGGTGCGCCACATCTCGCTGTCGGCTACCGCGCCTTCCTTCTGCAGCCACTGGAACACCGGCGGCAGGGTCCAGGACGACGCCTGGATGTCCAGGCCGAGGCCTTCGGGCACCACGCGGATGATGTTCTCGGTCAGGCCGCCACCGGTGATGTGGGCCATGCCGTGGATGGCGGCGCCGTGCGACTTCAGCAGCGACAGGATCGGCTTCACGTACAGGCGGGTCGGCGCCATCAGCGCATCGACCAGCTTCACGCCGCCTTCCAGCTCCAGATCGGCCGGCTGGCCGGCCCGGTCGTAGATGCGGCGCACCAGCGAATAGCCGTTGGAGTGCGGGCCGGACGAAGCGATGCCGATCAGCACGTCACCGGCGGCGACGCTGGCGCCATCCTTCAGTTCGCTCTTCTCGACCGCGGCGACGGTGAATCCGGCCAGGTCGTACTCGCCCGGGGCATACATGTCGGGCATTTCAGCGGTTTCGCCGCCGATCAGCGCGCAGCCGGCCTCGGTGCAGCCGTTGGCGATGCCGCCCACGACCGCCGCGGCGGTGTCGATGTCCAGCTTGCCGGTGGCGAAGTAGTCCAGGAAGAACAGCGGCTCGGCGCCCTGCACCAGCACGTCGTTCACGCACATGGCGACCAGGTCGATGCCGATCGTATCGTGGCGGTTCAGCTGGTGGGCCAGCTTCAGCTTGGTGCCCACGCCGTCGGTACCCGACACCAGCACCGGCTCGCGGTACTTGTTGGACAGGTCGAACAGGGCGCCGAAGCCACCCAGGCCGCCCATCACTTCCGGGCGGAAGCTGCGCTTGACCAGGGGCTTGATCCGCTCGACCAGCTCGTTGCCGGCGTCGATGTCGACACCCGCATCACGGTAGGTGAGGGGGGAGGGGGCGGAAGACGGGCTGTTGGTCACGGGCGTCGGCGCTGGCAGGGGTTGAACGGGCGATTTTAACAGGCCGCATTGGCGCAAAGTCCGTATTCGGGCAACAATTCCCCCCGGATACGTCGAGCCAATGGATGTCCTGATGCGCCGCAGCCTGATTCTGACCCTGCTCATTGCACTGAGCCTGCCGGTGGCCACGATGGCCCAGAGCGGCCTGCGCACCGAGGGCGATGTCGCCACCGCCACTGGCGCGTACGAGGCCGAAGTGCCCGTCAACAGCCAGGCCGAAGCCGATCGCAACGGCGCCCTGGCCCGCGCGCTGAGCGTGGTTCTGGGCAAGTTGTCCGGCGATCGCAGCGTGATGTCCCGCCCCGGCGTGGTGCAGGCACTACGCAATGCCAAGGATTACGTGGCCAGCTACGACTACAAGCAGGACCAGAGCGTGAGCGCCAGCGGCGCCCCCAGCTTCCGTACCCTGCTGGTGGCGCGCTTCCGCGAGGATGATGTGGATTCGCTGGTGTCGGCGCTGGGCCTGCCGTTGTGGCCGCAGCCGCGGCCGAAGCCGGTGTTGTGGCTGGCCGTCGATGACGGCAGCGGCCCGCGCCTGGTCAGCGTGCAGCAGGCCAATGCCGCCCGCCCGCTGCTGAACCGCGCCATCGAGCGTGGCTACAAGCTGGGCCTGCCCAGCGGGGGCGCCGCCGAACAGGCGCTGGCCGGGGCCATCTGGCGCCAGGACAGTGCCGCCGTGGCCCGCGCCTCCTCGCGCTATTCGCCGCCGATGCAGCTGATCGGCAAGCTGTACCGCGCCAATGGCGGCTGGCAGGCGGACTGGGTCTTCGTCGACAACGGCCGTGAACTGAACAAGTGGACCAGCAAGGACGCCAACGCCATGCGCGCGATGGCCGCCGGCGCCGACGGTGCCGCCGATGCGCTGGTCAAGCGCTACGCCAAGGCCGGCGTGGCGGTCGGCCAGGCCGGGACCTACCGCGTGGTGGTGACCGGCATCAACAGCGCCGACGACTACCTGCGCCTGGCCGCTGGCCTGCGCGAGGTGCCGGTGGTGCGCAACGTCACTCCGCTGCACGCCTCGGCAAGCCAGCTGGAGCTGAGCCTGGAGATGACCACCGGCCTGGCCGGCTTCAACCGCATGCTGGGTGACAACGGCGTGCTGGTGCCGAGCGCGCCGCTGCCGGCACTGCCGACCCCGATCGATGACACCACCGGTACTCCGGTCGCCGCGCCGGTCAGCAACGAGTACCGCCTGCGATGACTCTGACCCCTGAAGCGGAAATCGCGCAGTTCCTGCGCCGGCTGAAGTACATCCTGTTCGCCGGCCTGGTCGGCTGGGTGGTGTGGCTGCTGGCGCCGATCCTGACCCCGTTCGTGCTGGCGCTGGCGCTGGCCTGGCTGGGCGACCCGCTGGTCGACCGCATCGAGGCCACCGGCCGCTCGCGCATGACCGGCGTGGTGCTGGTGTTCGCGGCGATGGTGCTGGTGATCGTGGCCCTGCTGCTGGTGCTGGTGCCGATGATCGAGCGCCAGATCACCACCCTGATCGCGGTCGCTCCGCAGGCACAGGCGTGGCTGATGGAGAAGGGGATTCCCTGGTTCGAGCAGAAGACCGGCCTGGAAGTGATGCAGTGGCTGGATCCTGACCGCCTGATCGAATGGGTGCGCAGCCACTGGCAGCAGGCCGGAGGCTTCGCCACCACCTTCATGGGCTACGTCTCGCGCTCGGGTTTCGCGATGGTGACCTGGGTGGTCAACATCCTGCTGCTGCCGATCCTGGCGTTCTACTTCCTGCGCGACTGGGACAAGCTGGTCGAGCGCGTGGCGTCGGTGATCCCGCGCAACCACATCGGCACCATCAGCGCGCTGGCGCGTGAATCCAACGAGGTGCTGGGCGCGTTCATCCGCGGCCAGTTCCTGGTGATGCTGGCGCTGGGCGTCATCTACGCCGGTGGCCTGTCGCTGGTCGGCCTCAAGCTGGGCCTGCTGATCGGCCTGATTGCCGGGCTGATCAGCTTCATCCCGTACCTGGGCGCGACCACCGGCATCCTGATGGCGGTGGTGGCCGCGCTGGTGCAGGCACAGGGCTTCGACCTGAAGCTGCTGATCCTGGTCGGCGTGGTGTTCACCGTCGGCCAGCTGCTGGAAAGCTACGTGCTGACTCCGCGCATCGTTGGCGACAAGATCGGCCTGCACCCGGTGGCGGTGATCTTCGCGGTGATGGCCGGTGGCCAGCTGTTCGGCTTCCTCGGCATGCTGCTGGCGCTGCCGGTGGCGGCGGTGACCAACGTGCTGCTGCGCTATGCCCACCAGCGCTACCGCCAGAGCGAGCTGTACGTGGGTGAGAAACCGGCGATCGTGCTTGATGGCGTGGTCGACCAGCCTCATATCATTCTTCCGGATGACAAGGGCCCCGACCTGAAGTGATGGGTGTGCCGCAACTGCCGCTGGCCCTGCATTACCCGCGGGACCAGCGCCTGGAGACCTTCATCGGCGCGCCGGATGGCGCGCTGGCGCAGCTGCGTGCGATCGCGGTCGGCGCCAGCCACGATTGGGTCTACCTGGAAGGCGCGGCGGGTACGGGCAAGACCCATCAGGCGCTGGCGATGTGTTCCAGTGCCGAGCAGGCCGGCCGCCTGCCGACCTACGTACCGCTGGCCAGCGCTGCCGGCCGTGTGCGCGCGGCGCTGGATGGGCTGGAGTCGCGCGAGCTGGTGGCGCTGGATGGTCTGGATGAAGTGTCCGGCAACCGCGAGGACGAGATCGCGCTGTTTGATTTCCACAACCGCGCACGCGCTGCCGGTGTGACCGTGCTGTACACGGCGCAGAAGGCGCCGGGCGAACTGGGCCTGCTGCTGCCGGACCTGCGTTCGCGTCTGGGCCAGTGCGTGCGCGTGCTGCTGCAGCCACTGGATGAGGAAGGCCGCGCGGCGGTGCTGCGCGAGCGCGCGCTGCGCCGGGGCCTGGCGATTGACGAGGCGGCCATCGAGTGGCTGCTGTCGCACACCGGGCGCGAGCTGGGTGGGTTGATCACGCTGCTGGATTGGCTGGACCGCGAGTCGCTGGCGGCGAAGCGGCGGATCACCGTGCCGTTCCTGCGCCAGGTGCTGGAAGAAGGCCGGCCGCGCTACTGAGGGTGGGGTTTGTTTGCAGGGCTGCCGCCCTGCACCCGCCGAAGCAGCGTCAACGTCAACGTCAACGTCAACGTCAAAAGCTGGCTATCCGCGGGATGGCGGGGTGGGTCCGGTTGCGGGGGACGCTGCAAGTACGTCCATGTAAGCTCGGTCGCCGCATCCATGCGGCTCACGCCCCCGCAACCGGACCCACCCCGCCTTCGACAGGTTTCCGCGGCTGTTGGTGGGTGCCGACCTTGGTCGACACATGCGAGCGAGCGCAGCGATGCGACCCGCTTTTGCTTTTCTTTTTCTTTTCCGTGGCTGGACGCCCACGGAAACTGTCAGGGGCCGGGCGGGGTGGGGTCGCGGGGGTGTCCGCGGCATGGATGCCGCGGCCAAGCCCCCATGGATGGGTTCACGGCGTCCCCCGCGACCCCACCCCGCCCGGCCAAGCAAGGCTTCTGCTCTGAAAGCGACCAGCCACGAGGGGCTCAGCCGTTCGCCGCCAACTCAACATCCAGCGCGCGCAGGCGATCCACGGTGCCGACATCGGTCCAGCGCCCACGATGGTGCTGCCCGGTCATCAACCCCTGCGCCATGAAATGCTTCTGCAGCGGCACCACCGAGAACTTCGGCGGCAGCCGCTCGCTGCCCGGGGCATCACCGATCACCGCGCGCCAATCGGCCACGATGGAAGGGCGGTATACACCGATACCGGCATAGGTCAGGCACGGGCCTTCGCGGTCGTGATGCAACACGCCCTGCGCATCGAGCCGGTAGTCACCGTGCGGATGCTGCGCCGGATTGTCGACCAGCACCAGATGCGCCTGGCCCTGCGGCTCGCGGGGCAGCGTGGCGAAATCGAAATCGGTCCAGATATCGCCGTTCACCACCAGGAACGGCGCATCACCCAAGACCGGCAGTGCGTTGAGGATGCCGCCGCCGGTTTCCAGCGGGGTCTGTCCTTCGTACATGAAATGCAGGTGCAGGCCCCACTGGCTGCCATCACCCAGTGCTGCCGGAAACTGCTCGGCCAGCCATGAAGTGTTGACCACCACCTCGCGCACCCCGAGTGCGGCCAGGCGCTCAAGATGCCAGACGATCAGCGGCTTGCCGGCCACGTCCAGCAGTGGCTTGGGCGTATGCAGGGTCAGCGGACGCATGCGCTCGCCAAGGCCAGCGGCAAAGATCAGCGCCTTCATCGGGCCACGCGCATCGGTGCGGCCAGCTCGGCCAGCGCCGGCTTGATGCGGTCTTCCAGCAGCTGCTGCAGCGGCGCCAGCTCGCGGTAGCGTGGCAGCACTTCATCCAGGTAGCCGATGAAGCGCGGCGCGTCGTCCAGGTAGTGGCCCTTGTTGTCGCGATAGCGCAGGCGGCAGAACAGGCCGAGGATCTTCACGTGGCGCTGGATGCCCATCCAGTCGGCATCGCGCAGGAAGGTGGCGCGGTCGGGCACCGGCAGGCCGGCAGTGCGTGCGCGCGCGTGGTACTGCGCCAGCCATTCATCCACGCGCTGCAGCGGCCAGCTCAGGAACGCATCCTTGAACAGGCTCACCGCGTCGTAGGCGATCGGGCCGCGCACCAGGTCCTGGAAATCCAGCACGGCCGGGCCGTTGTCGACCGGCATCAGGTTGCGTGGCATGTAGTCACGGTGAGTCATCAGCTGGGCCTGGCCGAGCGCGTTGTCCATCAGCCGGCGGTGCACCAGCTGCAGGCCTTCGATCTCACCGCAGTCCAGTTCCAGGTGCAGGTGGCGCTGCAGGAACCATTCGTCGAACAGGCCGGCATCGCGCTGCAGCAGCGCTTCGCCGAACTGGCCGAAGTCGGCCGGCACCGGGATCGCCTGCAGGCGCAGCAGCTGTTCGATGGAGCGGCCGAACCACTCATCGGCATTGCGCTCGTCGAGGATCTTCGCCAGGGTCGGGCCGCCAAGGTCTTCCAGCAGCAGGAAACCGGCGTCCAGGTCCTGCGCCAGCAGTGCAGGCACGCGCAGGCCGTGGTCGTGCAGCAGGCCGCGCATGCGCAGCCATGGCCGCGGATCTTCCAGCCCCGGCGGTGCGTCCATCACGATGTGGCTGCCGCGCGCGCTGGTGGTGCGCCAATAGCTGCGCATGCCGGCATCGACCGAGGCGCGTTCGACCACGGCGTTGGCATCATCCAGCTGGATACGGGCCCACTGCAGGCGCTGCGCGCTGCGCTGGGGATCGGAGGCGGGTTCGGTCATGCAGGCATATCCGGGCGCGCCGGGCGCGCCAACGTCGGGAACAGAAGGGAAGGGGGAATCAGCGTCAGCGACGACCGCTGAACAGGCGCAGGATCGCCAGCACCACGATTGCGCCGAGCACGGCACCGAGGAAACCGGCCGGTTCACCGGGGGCGTACCAGCCCATGTACTGGCCGAACCAGCCGGCCAGCAGCGCGCCGAGAATGCCCAGCACGATGGTCAGCAGGCAGCCCATGCGGTTGTTGCCGGGCATGAAGAAGCGCCCCAGCAGGCCGACGAAGAAGCCGACCAGGATGATGTAGAGCCAGCTGCTGCTGCCGAACAGACCATTCATGTGCATGCGTTCCGCTAGGGGTGGACGCAGCCTAGCAAGGCCAGGCTGCGTCCGTCACGGGTGCTGGATCAGCAGCAGCCGTGGTCGCCGTGGCGGGTGCCGCTGTCGGCGGCCACCGGCGAACCGCTGGTCTCACCGCGCAGGCTGGCGGCGTAGTGCTCGCTGATCACCTTGGACACGCAGGCGGTGACCTTCTTGCCCATCGGGATGTGCAGGAACTCGTTCGGGCCATGCGCGTTGGAGTGCGGGCCGAGCACGCCGGTGATCATGAACTGGGCGCCCGGGAACTTCTCGCCCAGCATGCCCATGAACGGGATCGAGCCGCCTTCGCCCATGTACATGGCCGGCTTGCCGAAGAAGGCCTGGCTGGCGTCGTCGATGGCCTGGGTCAGCCACGGTGCCATGGCCGGAGCGTTCCAACCGGTGGAGGCCTTTTCCAGGTCCAGGGTGACCTGGGCGCCGTTCGGCGGATCGCGCAGCAGCGCTTCCTTCAGCAGTTCGCCGCAGGTCTTGCCGTCGGCGGTCGGCGGCAGGCGCAGCGACAGCTTCACCGAGGTCTGCGGGCGCAGCACGTTGCCGGCCGATTCCAGCGCCGGCATGCCGCCCACGCCGGTGACCGACAGGGCCGGGCGCCAGGTGCGGTTGAGCACCAGCTCGGTCAGGTCCTCGTTCATCGGGCGCAGGCCGTCGACCATCGGGAACTTCTCGAAGATCTCGGTATCGACCACTTCGGCGGCGCGCTTGGCCTGGGCCTGGCGCTCGGCCGGGATCTCCACGTTCATGCCGTCAATCAGGATGCGGCCGGTGTCCTGGTCCTCGATGCGCGACAGCAGCTGGCGCAGCAGGCGGAAGCTGGACGGGATCACGCCGGAGGCATCGCCGGAATGCACGCCCTCGTTGAGCACCTTCACGGTGAAGTTGCCGCCGGTCAGGCCGCGCAGCGAGGTGGTGCACCACAGCTGGTCGTAGTTGGCGCAGCCCGAATCCAGGCAGACCACCAGCGACGGCTTGCCGATGCGGTCGGCCAGGTGGTCGACGTAGGCCGGCAGGTCGTAGCTGCCGGACTCTTCACAGGCTTCGATCAGCACCACGCAGCGGGCGTGCGGCAGGCCCTGGGCCTGCAGCGCCAGCACCGCGGCCAGCGAGCCGAAGATGGCGTAGCCGTCGTCGGCGCCGCCACGGCCGTACAGCTTGTCGCCGCGCAGGACCGGGGTCCACGGGCCGAGGTCGTCGTCCCAGCCGGTCATTTCCGGCTGCTTGTCCAGATGGCCGTAGAGCAGAATGGTGTCGTCGCCGGTTTCGGCGCCGGTGGCCGGAATTTCCAGGAAGATCAGCGGGGTACGGCCTTCCAGGCGAACCACTTCAACCTTCAGGCCGGGCAGCTGCTGGGCCTTGGCCCAGTTCTCCATCAGGGTGACCGCCTGTTCCATGTAGCCGTTCTGCACCCAATTGGCGTCGAACATCGGCGACTTGTTGGGAATGCGGATGTAGTCGACCAATTGCGGGACGATCTCGCTGTCCCACTTGTCATTGACGAATTGGCCGAGCTTGGCGCTGTCCATCTGAAACTCCGGTTGCATGGGCTGATCCGCGCATTCTACGCCTGTGCCGGGGTAGGGTTTTTCCTACATCACGTCGGGTATTTGGCTGGCTTACGGAAATGCGGGAAACCGATAGGCTGTGCACATGTGGTGACGGACACTGTTTCGACCGACGGGAATGCCGGTCGGGGCAGCCAGAACCACAAGGAGATACACGTCGTGCCTTGGTTTGTCGTGTTGAGGGCACTGGTGCTGATGATGGGGATCGCGGGGGCACATGCCGCCGAACTGATCGATATCAACCGTGCCGATGCACAGGCGCTGCAGCAGGGATTGACGATGGTCGGAGCCACCAAGGCCGAGGCGATCGTCGAGCACCGGCGCAGACACGGCCCGTTTCACCGCGTCGAGGACCTGACGCAGGTGAAGGGGATAGGGAAAGCAATCGTCGAACGGAATCGACAGCGGATCACCGTAGGCAACAGGCTGTTGCCAGCGGATCCGGTACCCGGATCGGTACCGGTGCGGACCGTACCCAGGCGCTGACAGCAGGAATCGTCGGAACCGGCAGGAGGCTGGTTCACCGGACACGGACAGGATGGCCGTGACCACCGACCGCCGCAGGACGCGGCACCAATCACCAGGATGGTGGCATCACAGACCTGTGGAAGGGGCTGAGATACAAGCAGGACAGACGCGGCCGCGTGCAGGACGCAACGCTACCCCCACAGCGCAGGATGCGAGGGGGCGGCAGCAGGCCGACAAGGACGTAACGATTGCCCGGTACGACACATGGCTGTGTCGCCGGGCAGTTTCATTTCCGGCGCCTGGTTTTGCCGCGGCCACCACGGGCCGATGGTGTACGGTGGCCGCTTCGGATGGAAAGGACACCGCTGGATGCTTCCGCGCCGCCCCACGACCCTGATGCTCGCCCTTGCGCTGGCCCTGCCGCTGCTGGCCCACGCCGCTGCGCCGACGGCGGCTGCCAAAACGACCGCTGCTGCCGCCAGCACCACGGACGTGCGCGGGCCGACCGACCTCAAGCCGGGCGAGTTCCTGTGGCATCCGGAAATCTCGCCGACCGGCCCGATCGTGCTGGTGGTCAGCCTGGATGAGCAGCGGGCCTACGTGTACCGCAACGGCATCGCCATCGGCCTGACCACGATCAGTTCGGGCAAGGCCGGGCACGAGACGCCGACCGGTGTGTTCACCATCCTGCAGAAAGACAAGGACCACAGGTCCAACCTCTACAACAGCGCGCCGATGCCGTACATGCAGCGGCTGACCTGGGATGGCATCGCCCTGCATGGCGGCAGCCTGCCTGGCCACCCGGCCTCGCACGGCTGCGTGCGCCTGCCGCAGGCCTTTGCGCAGAAGCTGTTCAGCGAAACCCAGCGCGGCGATACCGTGGTCGTGGCCGATGCCAAGAGCTCGCCGATGACCCTGGCCTATCCCTCGGTGCTGGCGCCGGTGAATGCGCGCGGGCAGGCGCTGCCGGAAACCGAGGGCGGCAGTGCCGCACAGGCCTGGTGGAACGACAGCGCGGCCCCGGCCGGCCAGGTCGGCATCCTGGTCAGCCTGCACGACCAGCGCCTGTACGTGCTGCGCGATGGCGTGATGATCGGCGAGTCGCCGTTGAAGGCCGACGCCCTGCCGGCGTTCCAGGGCACCACCCTGTTCGTGATGGGGCAGGGCTACAGCGATACCCCCAGCCCGCTGGATGTGAACCAGCGCCTGCACCAGTGGACGGCCTACCCGCTGCTGGGCCAGGACCGCGCCCAGGCCACCCCGGACCTGCTGGCCACGCCCTCCCTGCCGATGGCGCTGCCGGCCGATTTCGCCCGCCAGCTGTACCAGGTGCTGGTGCCGGGCACGACCCTGCTGGTTACCTCGCTGCCGGCGGTCCGCCCAAGCCCGGCTGAATCCGGAATGCAGCCGGTCTTGGAATCCGAGCCGCCAGGGTCCACCCTGAAGGGTAATTGAGCCTCCCCGTTGTGCCCATGACTGCATCCCGCCTGTGCCGGCTGGCCGCGTTCGGCCTGCTGGCGACCTCCGCCAGCGCCCCGGCGCTGGCACAGACGCCCGCCCTTGCCACCAGTGCCGATGACCTGGCCGCCTTGCTGTCGCGCAGTGCGCCCAAGGCCGACCGCCACGTGTTGCAGCTGGCGGCGCACGCAATGCGCTGTGCGTTGCAGCGGCCCGAGCTGGGCATCAATGGTGATCGCCTCAGCGTGATCGACTACTCGCGGCCGTCCACCGAGCCGCGCCTGTGGGTGTTCGACCTCGCTCACCAGCGCCTGCTGTTCGAGGAATGGGTGGCGCACGGACGCAACAGCGGCGACAACCGTACCGAGCATTTCTCCAACCGCGATGGCAGTTTCATGTCCAGCCTCGGCGCGTTCACCGCGCAGGAGACCTACATGGGCGGCAACGGCTACTCGCTGCGCCTGGCCGGGTTGGAACCGGGCTTCAACGACCGTGCGCGCGAACGCGCGATCGTCATCCACGGTGCGCCCTACGTGAACCCGGCCACCGCGCAGCTGCAGGGGCGGCTTGGCCGCAGCCTGGGCTGCCCGGCGGTGCGCCTGTCGGTGGCCAGGCCGCTGATCGATGCGTTGCGTGGGGGCACGATGGTGTTCGCCTACTACCCCGACCAGGACTGGCTGAAGCATTCGCAGCTGCTGAGCGGCGAGTGTGGTGGCCAGGGCACGCTCGCCATGCGGTGATGCACGACGGCGCGCGGCGTGATGCAATGCCCCGATGAACATCGACTCCCTGCTGCACACTCCGAGCCAGGTGATTTCCAGCCTGGACTATCGCCGCGAACGCTGGCGGAATGGACTTGGCTGGACCCGCGAGATCCTGCGCCTGCCGGCACAAGGCGATGACTGGGCATTGCGCCTGTCGGTGGCCGAGATCGAACAGGATGCGGCGTTCTCTGCCTTCCCCGGTGTGGAGCGCGAACTGGTGTTGCTGCAGGGCCATGGCGTGCGCCTGCGTTTCGAAGATGGCCGCGTGGCCGAAGTGCTGCCACCGCATGGCCGCGTGCGGTTTGCCGGTGAGGAAGCGCTGCATGGCGAACTGGTCGATGGCACCACCCACGACTTCAACCTGATGTGGAAGCGCGACCTGCTGCAGGCCGAGCTGTTGCACCGGCCGCTGGTGGGGTCGATGTTCTTCTTCTGCGAACCGGGCGTGGCCTGGGCGCTGCACCTGTTGGCCGGTCAGGCGGAGTTTGGTGCCGACAGTGGCTTGCCGCCGTTGCAGGCCGGAGATACGGCGTGGTTGTCGGCCGGAGAGCGCCAGCGGCATGCGCTGCAGGGCGGTGGCGAACTGCTGGCGATACGGGTGAGTCCGGCGATGATGGAATGACCGGGTAGAGCCACGCCATGCGTGGACGCGGCCGCCGATACTGCGTCACCGTGCGAACCAAGGTTCGCACCCACCAGGAGGCGGTTCGCACCCACCAGGAGGCGGTTCGCACCCACCAGAAGGCGGTTCGCACCCACCAGGATGCGGCGGCCTCAATACACGTCGCGCCGGTAGCGGCCGGCCAGCAGCAGCGCTTCCTTGCCGGCAACACCCAGCACCTGCTCGATCACCGCATCCACTGCCGGTGCCATGCCCTGCAGGCTGCCGCAGACCAGGATCGTCGCGCCTTCGTTGATCCACTGCCGCAGTGTTGCCGCTTCGGCCAGCAGCCGATCCTGTACATAACGGTGCGTGCCGCCGTCACGGCTGAACACCGTATCCAGCCGCGCCAGCGTGCCATCGGCCTGCATCGCATGCAGCTCTTCCCTGAAGTGGAAGTCGTGCGCGGCGCTGCGCTCGCCGAACAGCAGCCAGGTGCGACGTGCGCCGCTGCGCGCGCGTTCGTGAAGATGCGCGCGCAGGCCGGCGATGCCGGTGCCGTTGCCGATCAGCAGCAGCGGCACATCGGCGGCGACACCATGGAAATTGTCGTTCCGGCGCAGACGCAGCTGCACCGGTTCGCCGATGGCCGCGTGGTCGCACAGCCAGCCGCTGCCGATGCCTGGTGTGCCATCGGCGCGCAGCTGGCGACGCAGCAGTAGTTCCACCGCGCCATCGGACATGACCGAGGCGATCGAGTACTCGCGATGTGGCAGTGGCTGCAGGGTTGCCAGCAACGCAGGCAGATCCCCGGCAGGGACCAGCGAGGGCAGGTGCGAGCGTTCGACGCGGGCCAGCAGGGTCTGACCGTCATCCAGCACGGTGTCCGCATTGAAGCCCTGTGCCCCCAGCCAGGCGCGCGCGCTGTGGCGAGCGTGCTGCGGACCGATCTCGGCGATGTCGCCGGCCTGCCACTGCACAGCGACGCCAGCGGGTGGCTGCAGGCGCAGCCAGTACACCGGACCACCGGGGCTGCCCGGATTCAGATGCTCGCGCTGCAGCAGCGCCCACGGCTGGTACTCGGCCGGGCTCCAGTCAGGCAGTTCACTGGCGCCTCCACCGAGCTGCCCGAGCAGTTGCTGCCAATGACGCAGCGCCGCCGGATCGGCGTTGTCGACTTCGATCGCATCGAACAGCGGATGCGCACCGTGCTGGCGCAGCCACTGGTCCAGTTGATGGCCGAATCCACAGAAGTGGCCATAGCTGCGATCGCCCAACGCGAGCACGCCGTAGTGCAGGTGCTGCATCGGCGGTGGCGTGGTCATTACCCCGCGCAGGAACGGCAACGCATGGTCGGGCGGGTCGCCCTCACCGGTGGTGCTGGCGATGAACAACGCGCGCTGGCTGGCCGTCAGCAGTGCGGCGTCCACCTCATGCAGTCCGCGCACACGCACCGGCACGCCGCCACTACGCAGGGCCTCGGCACTGCGTTCGGCCAGTTCGCGGGCGAAACCGGTCTGGCTGGCCCAGACCAGCAGGATCGGCGCGGTATCGCCCGATGGGGCGTCGTCACGCGGGCGGCCACGCCACCACAACGCGGCACAGGCCAGCGCATACAGCGCCGTAGCGATCAGCGCGGCCTGCGATTGCCGTGCCGGCGGCGCACCCTGCCACCAGGCCTCGCCCAGGTGCAGGCGCAGCAGCGCCCATCCGACCAGCGCCAGCAGAAGCAGGACCAGAGCGTTGCCGAGCCACGCGCGCGACGGACGTGCGCTCATGCATCCTGCTCGTCGAGCAGGCGCTGGAAGGCGCTGCTGAGGAATTCGCGGGGGCCTTCTGCTGTGCGTTGCAGGTAGCGTGCGGCCAGCCCTTCGCGTTCGGCCAGTGCCATGCCGTGCTCGCGGCCGAGCACGGTCAGCGCGGTGGCCCAGGCATCGGCATGCATCGCGTCGTCGGCAACCACGGTCACTGCCGCTGCAACCTGGCGCACCGGCATGCCGGTACGCGGGTCGAGGCTGTGGCTGTAGGCCTGGCCATCGGCCTGGTACTGGTGCCAGCGATCACCTGAAGTGGCCACCGCAAGCCCGTCCAGCGCGAGTACCCGTGGCGGGGTCCCGGTGTGCGCGTCTTCTTCCGGTGCCGATTCCACCAGCACGCGCCATGGCTGGCCGTCGGGCTTGCGGCCATAGCCGGCCAGCTCGCCGCCGACTTCGATCAGCGCCGCCGCGATGCCTTGCGCGCGCAGCCAGGCGGCGACGTGATCGACGCCGAAGCCCTTGGCGATCGCAGAGAGATCCAGTTCCAGCCCACCCGGCTGCAGCAGCGCATCGTCCTGCCACTGCAGGCGCTGCCAACCACAGCGTGCGCGCGTGGCCTGCAGGGTGGCGGCATCGGGTTGTCGGCGTTCACCGGCATGCGCACCGAAACCCCACAGTGCAACCAACGGGCCAAGGGTGGGGTCGAAGGCGCCGTCACTGGCAGCCGCGATGGCCTGTGCGCAGGCCAGCACCTGGCGCGTTTCGGCCGGCAGCGTGCACCACTGGCCGGCCTCGGCGCGGTTGTAGCGGCTGAGGTCCGAGCCGGATTCCCAGGTGCTCATCTGCGCGACCACCTCGTCCAGCCGCGCCTGGATGCCGGCATGCAGTGGGTGCAGGTCGCGCTGGCGCGACGCGACCAGCGACACACTCCAGGTGGTGCCCATGGTGGTGCCACCGAGGCGGGCGATATCGAGCGGGGTATCGGTCATGGTGGTGCGCAGGCGCGATGCCGGGGCTGGCCCGGCATCGCGATCTGCATCATTACTGCGGCAGCACTTCCAGCGTGGCGACGTAGCTCAGGCGGCGCTTGGCGGCCTGCTTTACCGAGGTCTTCTTGTCTTCGGTGCCGGTTTCCAGCCAGTACATGCCGGCTTCCGGCCAGGTCACCTTGATCTCGCCCTTGGCGTCGCTGGTCAGCTTCAGCTCGTCCTGCGCATTGCGGTAGCGGGTGGCACCGCGCACGATCTCGAACTCCAGGCCGGCGGTCGGCTGGCCATCGACCAGCACGCGGAAGGTGGCTTCCTCACCGGCGAACAGGTCGTTCGGGTGGCCGACGGCAACCAGCTCGATGCCACGGTTGGTCGGCTTCAGCGCGGTGTCGTTCGGCGCGCCGTTGGTGACGAAGGTTTCCACGCGGCCGATCGACTGGCTCACTTCCAGCTTCTTCGCGTCCTTCGGCAGTTCGCCGAAGGTGGCCACGCTGCCGCGCCAGCGCTTGCGCTCGCCGTTCTGCTCGTAGGTGGCGAACAGGCCGTCATTGACCGAGGCGATGCGGTAGGTGCCCGGCTGCTTCAGTTCGATGTCGAACACGCTGCGGTACTTGCCGGTGGAGGCGTTCTGCGGTTGCACGGTGCTGCCATCCGGGGCGGTGATCACCAGCGATTCCAGGCGCAGCGGCACGTGGTTGAAGTAGAACAGGTCGTTGGAGACCGCACCGTCGACGGTGATCCAGGGCGCGTTGCCGGCGATCACGGTCTGCGAGGGCAGCAGCCAGGCCTTGTGGGCCAGGGCGGAGAAGGGAAGGGCAGCGGCCAGGGCGGCGGCGAGGACGAGCGTGCGCTTCATGCGGAAGACTCCAGTGGATGCGGGGTGGTGCGACAAGGGCGAGGGGATTACGACTTAATCCCCTCCGTCCCCTTTTCAGGGTTTGACGGCGAGGGTGACCTGGCCCAGTTCGGTGGCGCCCTGCGCCTTGCCGTTCTGCGCGGCGGTGGCCGGCCAGGTGAAGGGGATCTTCAGCAGTTCACGACCGCCGACTTCACGCACCGCTTCGACCACCAGGGTGTAGTTGCCCGGTGCCAGCTGCTTCAGCGCCGGCTGCTTGTCGGTGAACGACAGCGCGTGCTTGCCGGCCGGGCGGGTCGGGCCGGTCACACCGTCCACCGGCACCTGCAGGGTGCGGCCGCTCTTGCGCCACCACTGGCGCAGGTCGGGCAGCCACTTGGTGCCATGGCCCTCGCTGTTGCTGGTCTGCTGGTACCAGACCGACAGGTTGGCCGCGACCTTCTGGTCGGCGCCTTCCAGCCACACCGCCACGTACGGGCGGTGGTATTCGGCCACGTTGAGCTTGGGCACTTCGACGTTGATGTCGAGGGTGGCGGCGTAGGCCGGCGAGGTGGCCAGCAGGCCGCTGAGGGCGATGGTCAGGGTGACGCGCATGGAGCGGCTCCGGGAACGAGGGAAAAGTCAGTGGATCAGCAGCAGGGCGATCAGCAGCGGAATCATCAGGCCCAGGCCGACCAGCGGCCAGGTCATGCGACGCTGCCGCGCATGCAGGTGCAGCAGGAACAGGCCGGTGATGCAGAACACCAGGCAGGCCACGGCGAACAGGTCCAGGAACCAGCCCCATGCCGGGCCCGCGTTGCGGCCCTTGTGCAGGTCGTTGAGGTAGGACACCACGCCGCGCGAGGTTGATTCGTACTCCACCGCGCCGGTTTCGCGATCGATGCTCAGCCAGGCGTCGCCACCGGGGCGCGGCAGCGACAGGTAGATCTCCTCGGCCGACCACTCGGCCGGGCGCCCGCCAATGGCGATGCCCAGCTGGGTGTCCAGCCATTGTCGGGCCGGGCGCGGGATCGGCGCGTTGCCGTCCTCGCGCGTGCCCAGCTGGCCCAGCAGCTCGGCCGGCAGTTCCAGGTGCTGGTTCTGCACCTGGGGCTTGGCCTCGATCTTCGCCGCGTGGTTGAGGGTCAGCCCGGTCACCGCGAACAGAAGCATGCCGATCAGGCACACCGCCGAGCTGATCCAGTGCCACTGGTGCAGCGTGCGCAGCCAGAAGCCACGGCTCTGTTGCTGCTGCACGGTGGAAGAAGCAGGACGGCTCACGGCACGGTTCGGGGCGGATGGGGACTGCTCATTACATCATTGATGAGAATAGCTCGCAATTGCGTGTCGTTCTGTATCCCTGGCCGGCACTACCGCAGATTGGTAGATCCACGCCATGCGTGGATGAAGCGGTGCCGACCAAGGTCGGCACCCACCGGGCCAAGGCGATGCCGGCCCGCGGCCGGCACTACCCAGGGCGCGGTCAGAACTTCGCGTTCAACGAGATCCAGTAACTGCGGCGCTGGTCCTTGGTCGCGTAGTCGTCCACGCAGTTGAACTCGCTCTGGCTGATCAGCAGGCACGACTGCGAGACGAAGTTCTTGTCGAACAGGTTGTTGACCCGTGCGTTCACCGTCAGCCACGGCGTGGCCTGCCAGCTGCCACCGAGGTGGAAGATGGTGTAGTCCTCGTAGTAGCGGGTTTGGCTGACGCCATTGGCGTCGAGCAGGGTGTCGCGGTAGCGGTCGTAGCGGCCCTCGCCGATCAACGACAGGCTGATGGCCTCGTTGATCTGCCAGTTGAGGCTGGCGTTGGCCATGTGCTTTGCCGGGGTGGTGCCGGTGATCGGCAGCCCCTTCTGCGGGCCACTGGTCTGCTCGCTCTTGGTCCAGGTGTAGTTGCCGCGCAGCTGCAGGGTGTCGAGCAGGTCGATGTGACCGGCCAGTTCCGCGCCGCGGGTTTCGGCCTTGTCGATGTTCACGCTCTGGGTGAACGCGCTGTAGCCCAGTGACGCCCAGCCCGGGCCGATGTCCACGCAGTAGCCGCTGCCGGCCAGCGCCACTTCGCAGTTCGGGAAGGTGCCGCCGCTGGCGATCTTGTCCTCGAACTTGTTGATGAAGCCGGTGACGTTGAAGCCCCAGCGCTGGCCTTCGTAGTACGCGGCCAGCTCGTAGTTGGTGCTGGTTTCCGGCTTCAGGTTGGGCGAGCCCACCAGCGGCAGCACGCCTTGGCCACCAAACCCGGTGATGCCCGGGAACAGCTGGTCCGGACGCGGGGTCTTGTAGCCGGTGCTGACGCCACCCTTGAAGGTCCAGGCATCGCTGGCATTCCATACCAGGTAACCGCGCGGGCTGACATGGCTGCCGAACACGTTGTGGTCGTCGTAGCGCAGGCCGAAGGTGGCGGTCAGGGTGTCGGTCAGCGCCCAGTTGTCCTCGGCGAACAGCGCCCACATGCGGTGCTTCTGCTTCGTGTTGCTACGGTAGCCGGCACCGTCCATGCCGAACACGCCGTCGATCATGTCGGTGTCGTTGTACTGGCCGCCGACGGTCAGCTTGTGCGCGCCGAAGTCGAGGTCGAGCATGGTGTCGAGCACGTAGCCTTCCAGTTCCATGGTGCGCAGCGGACGCGGCAGGAACGCCTGCAGGCGTGCCATTTCGCTCGGGTTGAGGGCGGTCAGTGCGTTGCCACGCCCGGCCGCGCAGTTGTTGGCCGCGCCGGTGCGACGGCAGACGTCATTCCACAGCGTCTGCAGGTTGGCGCGTTCGTCCAGGGTCAGCGGCAGCGAGCGGCCCAGGTTGCTGCTCTTGCTGTGGGTCAGCGAGGTCTGCCAGGTGCCGAAGCTGTAACGGCCCTGGTGGGTCAGCGACAGCTGGTCGCGCTCGTAGCGCTGGTAGGCGGTGTAGCCCACGCGCGGCTGCACCACGCGGCGGGTGACCGTGCCGCTGCCGTTCGGGTTGGGAATGACCGCGTTGCCGACGCGCCACAGGCTGGCCAGGCTGTCCAGCGTGCCGGTCTGGCCTTCGCTGTTGTCGTACTTCTGCCGCGAGACGTCGTAGTCCAGCCACAGTTCGTGGTCATCGTTGACACGGAAGTCCAGGCGAACGCCGGTGTTCCAGTTGGTGTTGGCCACCGACTTGCCACCGCCACCGAAGCCGATGCTGCGCTCCCACAGCGTGCCATCGGGCAGGGTCAGCGCCTCCCACTCCGGGCTCGATGCCTTGGCGTCGTAGTAGCTGCCACGTACCGCCAGGCTGAGGCGATCCTTGATCAGCGGGCCGCTGAGGTAAACGTCGGTGGTGCGTGCATCGCCGAACTGGTCGTCCTGCTGCACGGTGAAGCCCTGGGTGATGGCGCCGTGCCAGCTGTCCTGGTTGCGGCGGGTGATGATGTTGATGACGCCGCCCATCGCATCCGAGCCGTACAGCGTGGACATCGGGCCGCGCACCACTTCAATACGCTCGATGGCATCCAGCGGGGGCAGGTAGGCGAACTGGCCGCCGCCGAAGTTGTTCGGGTACAGCTGGCCGACGTTGCTCTGGCGGCGGCCGTCGATCAGCACCAGGGTGTACTCGGAGGGCAGGCCGCGCATCGAGATGGTGGCGCGGCCGTTCTTGTCGGTCGCTTCCAGGCCGACGTCGATGCCTTCGACGTCGCGCAATGCATCGACCAGGTTGGTGTACGGGCGCTTGCTCAGCTCCTCGCGGCTGACCACGCTGATGCTGGCCGGTGCATCGATCACCTTCTGTTCGAAGCCGGACGCGGTGACCACCACCTTGTCCAGCGTCTGCGGTGCACCGGAGGCGTCACCGTGGGCGAAGGCGGGGGCGGAAAGGGCCACCAGCACGGCGCTGGTCAGCAGGGGGCGGGACAGGGACGAACGGACACGATGGCGCTGGGCCATGGCAGTTACCTCGAAGGATGCAGGGTGGTGCATTGCCATGCGCGAAGGGCGCGGCAGGCACGGAAGGCCCGGTCAGGGGCAGCAGGGATGGAGCAGACGGGAATGAAGCAGGCAGCGGCGCGCGCAGGCGACCGCGCACGCGGTCACCCCGGGCCGTGGATCAGGCGAGCGGCGGCGCCTGGCCGCGTTGCTGGCGGCGCCCGGGCGCATCGGCCCAGGGCGTATCCGGAGCGGCCAGTGGCCAGTCCGGGCGCACGCCGGGCATGGCCGGCGTGGCGGGAACGAGTTCGAGTTCAGTGCGCAGCCACTGGCTGGCCAGCAGCAACGGCGGCGGTGACTTCTCGGCCGCTTTCACCGGGGCAGCGGCACAGCGGCGCAGCTTGGCCGGTGCTTCTTCCTGCAGCGGGCCTTCGCCGCCGCGCTCTTCCAGCGGCACCTGCACGGTCATCGGCGCCGGCGCATGCGGCAGCAGCGGCAGCGTGCCCAGCAGCAACGCCAGCATCGCCACCCACGCCAACAGGCTGGCCAGCGCAGGACGCTGGCCGCGCATGGCGGTGCCCATCTTGCGATGGATGAGTGGGCGAGGGCGAAGCGGGCGCAGCAAGCAGGAATCCCCGGACGTCTGCCGGCAGGGGCCGGCATCAACGGGGCGAGATTGTAATGAGAGCGGTTAGCGGTTGCAAATGAGAATGATTGCCGAGATGTCGCAGGCCCGGCCGTGTGCGGCTCAGACTTCGCTCCAGCGCCGCAGCAGGTTGTGGTACACGCCGGTCAGCTGCAGCACCGCCTCGGCGTCGCCGCCGGTCTGCCGCAGGCGTTCGATCGAGCCGTCCATTTCCCACAGCAGGCGGCGCTGCACGTCGTCTCGGACCATGCTCTGCACCCAGAAGAACGAGGCCACGCGCGCACCGCGGGTGACCGGATTGACCTTGTGCAGGCTGCTGGACGGGTACACGATCAGGTCGCCGGCCGGCAGCTTCACCTCGTGCTCGCCGTAGGTATCGCTGATGATCAGCTCGCCGCCCTCGTACTCTTCGGGCGCGGACAGGAACAGGGTGCAGGAGATGTCCGAGCGCAGCTGCTCGCCGTTGGCCAGGTTCATCACCGCGCCATCGACGTGGAAGCCATAGGTGCCACCACCGCTGTAGCGGTTGAAGCGGGGTGGCAGGACCTTCAGCGGCAGAGCGGCAGCGAAGAACAACGGGCTGCGACCCAGTGCGGCGAGTATGCGCTGTCCGAGTTCTGCCTTCAGCGGCGAGGCATCGGGCAGTTGCTGGTTGTGCTTGACCTGCGCACCCTGCGCGCCGACGGTCTCGCGACCGTCGGCCCAATCGGCCGGATCCAGCCGCTGGCGCATCTGTGCCACCTCTTCCGGGGCGAGCACGTTGGGTATGTGCAGCAGCATGGTGGTTCCTCTGTGATGCGCGGGGGAGACGGGCTCCCCCGCGTCTTGCCATCAGAAGCGGATGTCCGCGCTGAGCAGGAAAGTGCGCGGTGCGCCCGGGGTGTAACGGTAGCCGCTCTTGTTGATGCTGGCCACATACTGCTTGTCGAACAGGTTGTAGCCGTTCAAGCGCAGCGACACGTGATCGTTCACCGCCCACGAGACCATGGCGTCGTACACCGTGTAGGACTTGGTGAATGCCGGCGTGCCGACGGCGCCGTCGGTACCGCGGTGCATGCCGGCGGCATAGCGCACGCCGCCGCCCAGGGTAATGCCATGCGGCAGCACGTAGCTGGTCCAGCCGGTGAAGGTATCGTCCGGGGTATAGACCAGGTTGTTGGTGCCATCGGCGGCCACCTTGGCACCATCCTTCACATCGGTGTTCAAGTGGCTGTAGCCTGCGCTGATCGACCAGTTCTCGGACACGCGGCCCACGGCAGACAGCTCAACACCCTTCACCCGTTTGCTGCCGGTCTGGGTGGGGTTGCCGGCGTCGTCCAGCACGGTGGTATTGATTTCGTTTTCCACATCGGTCTGGAACAGCGCCAGGTTCACCGCCAGCGCATCCTCCATGAAGGCCCACTTGCTGCCCACCTCGAAGGTCTTGGCCTTCTGCGGGTCCAGCTTGGGGTTGTCGGCGCTGCTGGCCGAGCTGCTCAGCTGGAAGTTGGCACCGCCTGGCGGTTGCTGGGAAAGCGCGTAGTTCGCGTACACGCTGACCGTTTCACCCACCTTGTACAGCGCGCCCAGCTTCCAGTTCAGCAGGGTATCGGACGCGTCCAGCGTCGGGTTGCGCAGCACGGTGCCGGTGGGGTTGCTGCCACACACTGGGCCGCCGCGGCCGCCACAGACCGAGGCGCTGGCGTACTCGGTCTTGTAATGATCGGCACGCACGCCTGCGGTCAGCAGGAAGCTCTCGCCGAAGGACAGCGTGTCGAACAGGTAGATCGCCGAGGTGGTGGTCTTGCCGTGGGCATCGGCGCCGTTGTGCGCCCAGTTCAGGCCAGTGACGTTCCAGTTGGGGTCGTACAGGTTGGCAGCCGGCCAGCTGCTGCCACCGGTGGCGGCCTGGCCGTAGCTGTCCAGTTCTTCGCGGGTGAATTCCAGGCCGGCACTCAGTGCATGGCCTACCGCGCCGGTGGAGAAGTCCGCGCGCAGGTTCAACTGATCGGTGAGGATGGTGTTGCGCTGATCCTTGAAGGTCGGCAGGCTGCGCGCAATGGTGTAGGTTGCAAGGTCTGCCGGGTTGATATAAGTGATGTTGCCGGTCGGACGCCCATTCGCACCACGCACACCGGTGCCCATGAAGGCGGTGAGCAGATAGTCCTGTTCGGTGCGGCCCCAGCGTGCGGTATTGGTCAGGCGCACGCTGTCGTTGAAGTCGTGCTCGAAGCGGAACGTGGCCATCTGCGCGGTCACATCATCGTGGTCGGCATGGGTGCCGTAGAAGTTTTCCGGGTCTACCGGACGGCCGGCCAGCGCTTCCAGCGTCGGCTGCGGGGTCCAGCCAGGCAGGCCCAGGGTCGGCACACCGCCGTCGGGCACGTTGTCCTGCTTCACATAGAGCAGGTTGAGGTAGTAGCGGGTGGCGGTGCCCAGGCCGAAGGCCAGCGACGGCGCGATGCCCCAGCGCTTGTTCTGCACGTGGTCGCGACCGGGCTGGCCGCTGTCCTGCCACATGCCGTTGATGCGCAGCGCGCTGGTCGCACCCAGCGACTGGTTCCAGTCGGCGGTGGTACGGCGTTGCTGGTCGCTGCCCAGCGAAACGCTGGCCGAGGTAGCGTCCTGCAGGTTGGCCTGCTTGCTGACCAGGTTGATGGCACCGGTCGGTGCCGAGCGGCCGTTGTCGGTACCGGCCGGGCCCTTGGTCACCTCCACCTGTTCGATGTTGAACACATCGCGCGAGATCGAGCCCAGGTCGCGCACACCGTCCACATACAGACTGTTGGAGGTGTCAAAGCCACGCATGAACAGCGCGTCGCCGGTGGTGGTGTTGCCGTTCTCACCAGCATAGAAGGTGCCCACGCCGGGGCTGTTGCGCAGCGCTTCGGTCAGCGTGGTGGCGCCCTGCTGGTTGAACAGGTCGCTGGTGATCACCTGGATGGTCTGCGGGGTGTCCTGCAGACGCTGGGTGAACTTCGGCGAGGCCACCTTGTCGGCCTTGTAGCCGCGGGTGGCGTGCACATCGATCTTGTCCAGGGTGCGCGCGTTGTCGCCGGCCTCGGCGTGGGCCAGCGCGGGAAGGGCCGCCAGGCCGAGGCCGGCGGCAAGACTGGCGGTGGCCAACGGCAGGGTACGAAGCGGAGAAGCGTGCTTGCGGCTCTTGATCGGTTTCATGGGCGTCTGCAGAGAGGGAACAGGAAGGGGCGGCCGACGCAGGCGGCGCGGCAGCAGGGCATGGAGCGAAAGGGGGACGTGCGGAAACGACTGCGCAGCGCGCAGCAGAGCGTCAGGCCAACAGCAGTGGCGGTGCCTGTGAGGGGGGCTGGCGTCGGTCCGGCGCGTGCACCGCAGAAGCCGGTGTCATCGTCGCCGGAGCGTCCGACGGGGCACGCTGTGGGTATTGCAGGCAGAGCCATCGCAGCACCGCTGGCTTGTCGCTGCGACTACCATCAGGTTCGGACTCAGCGCGGTGCATCGCCTGTTCGTGCGGCAGTGCATGTGGCGGAGACGCGGGCGCGGCACCCTGGGCGTGTACCGTGGGCATGGCGGCGGTTGCCGTACCACGCCCTTCGTGCAAGGCCGACCAACCCAGCACCAGCGTCAGCAGCGCGGCCACCAGCAGCGGCCACCCTTGGCGGGCGAGCTGGCACAGCATGGCGGCGGGCGCGGGCGAAGCCATGGCGCGGGGCGGAGTCGTTACGAAGATGTTACGTAGAATAACATCAACGATAATGATTCGCATGTGCGCGATGGGGCGGGCTGCCAGGATGGCCCTACGAGGCCCTGAACGGGCGCTCAGCCGCTTCCGGCAGCTTCACCCCTTGGGTTGGCTGCCCCGGGGGGGGGGGGGGGGGGGCGCCTCAGTCGCGGTCGTCGCGAGTCCAGATGGCGTCGTGTTCACGCTTCACCGGGAACTTGGGCACCGGGGTGTAGGCCGGGGCGCATAGGGCGCGGCCATCGCGCACGTCGAAGCGCGCGCCGTGCAGCACGCACTCCACGCTGCCCTCGGTGGTGTTGAACTCGCCGGAGGACAGCTCGAACTCTTCATGCGTGCACTGGTCCTCCAGCGCATACAGCTCGCCATCGAGGTTGAACACCACGATCGGGGTGCCGGTCACTTCGTCGAACACGCTCTTCATTTCACCCGGCAGCAGTTCGGCGCCGGCACAGACGAAGGTCCAGGCCTCGTTCACGCGGTGGCTCCGGCCAGCGGCTTTTCCAGGATCTCGAAGCGCAGGTCGTCGCGCTTGGGAATGCCGAAGCGTTCGTCGCCATACGGGAACGGCTTCTTGATGCCGGTGCGCTGGTAGCCACGACGCTCGTAGAAGGCGATCAGCTCGTCGCGAACGTCGATCACCGTCATCTGCATCACCGGCACGTTCCATTCGCGCGCGGCGTGCGCTTCGGCCGCATCCATCAGCTGCTTGCCGACGCCGCCGCCCTGCTGGGCCGGGTCGACCGAGAACATGCCGAAGTAGCCCTTGCCGTCGACATCGGCGACGTGGGCGCAGGCCACCAGCCGGCCCTCGCGTTCGGCCAGCAGGATGGTCGAGCGGGGGCGGTCGAGGTCGGCCTGGATGCCTTCGGCGTCGATGCGGGCGCCGTCCAGCAGGTCGGCTTCGGTGGTCCAGCCGGCACGGCTGGCGTCACCCCGGTAGGCCGAAGTGACGAGGGCGATCAGGGCGGGGATGTCGGCCGGCGTGGCGGCCCGGTAGGTCAGGGTGGTCATGCGGGCATTCTAGATGGGGCACGCCTTCTGCGGCGCAGGTCCTGAGGCTGGGCGCGGACCGGAGTGGAGGCTGTTCCCAGGCTGTTTGCCGATCCTGTCGTGAATGTCGCCTTGATGCGATCTTCATGTTTGATTCATAAATGGGTGTAGATCGCGCTGGCCAGGGGACAGGTCCTGCTGTCTGTGCGCGCATTCAAGGACGGACGATCCAAGGAGGATCCCCATGCGGTTCCGCATCACGCTCCGCTCGCGCCATGCCGGCCCGATCAGGTCTTCGCTGCTGCTGATGGTGACGGCCCTGTCGCTGGCGCCGGCACTGGCCTCTGCCCAGATCGTTCCCACCTGGCGCCAGGAATACGACAAGCGGCTGAAATACGGCGATCTGGTCGAGCCGCTGAAGGGGGACATCTTCGGCGAGAAGGTCAACCTGTATGACGGCTCTGTCAGTTTCAGTGCCACCGATATCTCCATTCCCGGCAACGGTGGCCTGGCGGTGTCGCTGGGCCGCAGCTATGGAGATATCGGCGGCAGCGCAAACGACAACGAGTACGGAAACTGGACGCTGGATATCCCGTCGCTTTCGGGCACCTACGGAGATCAGCCGGAAACGGCGGTGGCAGGTCATTGGACACCGAGCGCGCGCTGCTCGACCGTCTCCGCACCTCCGTCATTGGACGTCTGGAACTACAACCATACCCAGACGACCGTGTTCGCACCCCATACCTATTGGGAAGGAGTGCGGTTGTCACTGCCTGGCGGCAGCGGTGAAACGGTTCTTGCCGGCAGCGGAGATGCGCGCCAGCCCACCCCGCAACTCGGCATGCCCGCCCCGTGGAATACCAAGGGTGGATGGTTCTTCTCCTGCCTCAGTTCCCTCAAGAGCGGCCAGCCGGGCGAAGGCTTCCTGGGGCATGCGCCGGACGGAACCAAGTACTACTTCGACTGGATGGTGGCGCGCCACAACGACCCGGCTGTCATGCAGCCCTACGACACCATCACCCATTCGACGCTGCAGCGGAAGAAGGTCTTCCTCTATCCGTCGCAGGTCGTAGATCGATTCGGCAACTGGGTCCGCTATGAGTGGAGCGGCGGGCGCCTGGATCGCATCATCGCCAGCGACGGGCGCAGCATCAGCCTGACCTATGACTCGCAGGGGCGCATCGCAACGGCCCTGGCGGCGGGCCGTACCTGGACTTACGGCTATACGCCGGCGGGAACGCTGCAATCGGTCACGCTGCCCGATGGCACTGCCTGGAGTTATGACCTGCCTCCGGTCAATGTGACGAAGAAGTACCAGGAGTACACCGGGCAGGACGTCTGGGCCTACATGGAAGCGCCGGCGTTGTGCGCGAAGACGAACAAGATCGTGCAGACCGAAGTGGCGGCGTCCATCACCCATCCCTCTGGAGCCGTCGGAACCTTCGTGTTCCGACCCTTCCGGCATGGGCGCAAGAACGTGCCCTTCAATTGCCAGACGTCCGGCGACGACCAGCTGCTGGCCGATGGGTGGAACCTCACGCCCATCTACCGCGACGCGATGTCGCTGGTGGCAAAGCGGATCAGCGGTCCGGCGATGCCCACGGCGCAATGGAGTTATCAGTACACCAACCTGGGGTGGGAGTACGACAGGCGGGTTGACCAGGCCGGCTGGCCAGCGATCCCGGTCGGGCAGGCGGAACCGAAGATAACGATTGAAACCCTGCCCGATGGGGTCATCCGGACATACGAATTCGGCAAGGAAGTCGGCTACAACGACGGTCTGCTGCTGTCGACCAGTACCAGCGCTGGCGGCACTGTGGTCCGCACGGAGCGCAACAACTATTACCCGGATGCGCAGATTGCCAATGCACCGTTTCCGCGTGAGGCGGGACGGAATCTCAAGTACGGGGCGACCGAACTTGGGGAACATCTGAATCGGCCGGTCCAGAGCACGGTCGTGAACCAGGACGGCGTGCAGTTCACCCGCACCGTACAGGCCTTTGATGCCTTCGTCCGCGAGGTCACGGTGGACGAAGGGAATTCCGCCGGCCAGAGCCGGACCCGGACGACCGGCTATTACGACAATGCCGCCCTGTGGGTGAATGGCCAGGTGGCGCGCAGCCTGCTCAACGGCATCGAGGAGTCGCGCACCGAGTTCGACCCGGCCAATGCGCTGCCGCTGCGCGCCTATGCATTCGGCCGCCTGGCGCAGCAGGTGACCTATGCCGCCGACGGTACGGTGGCATCGGTGGCCGACGGCCGTGGCAATACCAGTCACCTGTCTGGATGGAAGCGCGGCATCCCGCAGCAGCTGCGCATGCCAGCCACACCCGAGGCGCCCAATGGCGCGGTGCGTACCGTTGCCGTCGATGACAATGGTTGGATCGCTTCACTGACCGATGAAGTCGGCGCAACCACCAGCTTCAGCTACGACAGCATGGGGCGGCTGCGCAGCCAGCAGTTCCCAGGTGGCGATGAAGTGAACTGGAACGGTGTGACCATGGACTTGCAGCGGCTGGGCGGCGCCCAGCTGGGTGTGCCGGCCGGCGCGTGGAAGCACTCCCGTACCCAGGGCGGACGCCGTACCGACACCTATCTGGACGCCATGTTCCGCCCGGTACTGGTCACCGAGAATGCCAACAACGCGCTCGACAGCGCGGTGGTGACCCGCTACGACAGCAGTGGCAAGACGGTGTTTGCGTCGTACCCCACGCGACAGCTCACCGACATCAATGCAGCAATGACGGGCACCACGACGCAGTACGACGCGTTGGGCCGGCCGGTGGTGGTCAGCCAATCGTCGGAACTGGGCGATCTGGTAACGCGCACCGAGTATGTGGGCAACGTGTCGGTGAAGGTGACCAACCCGCGCGGGCAGGCCACCACCACGCGGCATCTCGCCTACGATCAGCCCAGCTACGAGATGCCACTGACACTGCAGCATCCAGAAGGCGTGGTGACCGAGATCCAGCGTGACACGCTGGGCAAGCCGTTGGCGATCACCCGCCGCACGGCCGATGGCAGCCAGGCGTTGACCCGCCGCTACGTCTATGACGGTTACCAGCAGCTGTGCAAGACCATCGAGCCGGAAACCGGCGCGACGGTGCAGGACTATGATGCGGCCGGCAACGTGTTGTGGTCCGCAGCCGGGACCGGCCTGGGCAGCGCGGCCGACTGCAATCGCAGCGAGGCCTTTGCCAGCGGCCGTGTGGTGGCGCGCAGCTACGATGCCGCCAATCGACTGTCGACCCTGACGTTCCCGGATGGGCGCGGAAACCAGCGCTGGTCCTACACGCCGGATGCCTTGCCCGCGGAAATCAGTACGCAGAACGACCCGGCCCGGCCGATGGTCGTCAACCGCTATCAATACAATCGCCGGCGCCTGCTCAGCAGCGAGACGCTGCAGCATCCGGATCTGGGCAACCTGAGTCTGGCGTACGGCTACGATGCCAACGGCACGCTGGCCAGTAACACTTACCCGGGCGGGCGCGTCGTCAGCTATGCCCCGGATGCGCTGGGGCGGGCTACAGCGGTCGGCGGTTACGCAAACAGCGCCAGCTATTTTGCCAATGGTGCGCTGGCGCGATTCGTTTACGGCAACGGCATCGCACATACCCTGACCCAGAATGCCCGTGGCCTGCCGGAGCGCAGCCGCGACGCGACCGCTGCGGCCGCGGTGCTCGATGACAGCTACGATTACGATGCCGGTGGCAATGTGATGGCCATCTCCGACGGCCTGCCGGGCGCACCCGGCAACCGTGACATGACCTATGACGGCCTGGACCGATTGCGTACGGTGACCGCGCCGGGCTTCGGCAATGCACTGTACGAGTACGACGCACTGGACAACCTGCGCCGTGCCAGGGTCGGCAGTCGCGACCGTACGCACTACTTCGATCCGAGCAATCGCCTGGTCAACGTGATCGAAACCGGGACGGGGGCGACCGTGACGGGCCTGGGTTACGACGTGCAGGGCAACCTGTCGGTCCGCAACGGTCAGGCATTCTCGTTCGACTATGGCAATCGCCTGCGGGATGCGGGCGCGGCGGAGAGCTACGAGTACGACGCCCATGGTCGCCGGGTGAAGGCCAGCGCCAGTGGGAAGGGGGCGATCTACTCGTTCTACGACAACGGCGGCGTGCTGCGTTTCCAGCGCAATGAGCGCACCGGAAAGCAGACCGACTACCTGTACCTGTCCGGCAGCCTGGTGGCCCAGGTGCACGGCGCAGCAGCCCCCGCGGCGCCTGCGCTGAGCGCGCCCGGCTACATCACCGAAGGCAGCGTGAACCTGACCTGGAGCCCGGCCGGCGGGGCAAACCGCTATGAACTGCAGCGCGCGCTGGCCGGTGCCTGGAGCACCGTCTTCGACGGCGCGGCGCAATCGTTCACCAGCACCGGCCTGGCGACAGGTACCTACCAGTTCCGCGTGCGCGGTTGCCGCGCGGTATGTGGTGAGTGGAGCAACGTCGCTTCGGTTGCGGTGGCGCTGGCGCCGTCCACGGTGCCGGCCCTGAGCGTGCCGGCGACGGCCTTCAACGGAAGTTACGGCGTGAGCTGGTCTGTGGCGTCCGGTGCCGAGCGTTATGAGCTGGAGGAGAGCGCCAATGGTGGCGCCTGGGCCCAGGTGCACAATGCGGCGGGTCAATCCAGGGACTTCAGCGGCAAGGGCGCGGGCAGCTACGGCTATCGTGTCCGCGCCTGCAATCCGGTGGGATGCACCGCCTACAGCGCCAGTGCGGCGGTGACCGTGGTGTATCCGCCTGCAGGCGCGCCGGGCATTTCGGCGCCGGCACGTTCCGCACCGGGCAACATCGGCATTGGCTGGAACGGGGTGGCCGGCGCCACGCGCTACACGCTGCAGGAAAGCAGCAATGGTGGCGGATGGGTGACGCTGTTCGACGGTGATGCCGGCTCCTACGCCACTGCGGCACGCGGTGTCGGCAACTACGGCTACCGCGTTGCCGCCTGCAATGGCGCCGGCTGCGGTCCGTGGTCGGGCACGGCATCGGTGGCGGTGATCGGGCCGCCGGCCATCGAGCCGGTGATCAGTGCGCCGGGCCTGGTCAATGTGCCGCAGTACAGCCTGAGCTGGTCGGTGCCCGCCAACAGCGAGAGCTTCGTGTTGGAAGAGAGTGCTAACGGCGCTGGCTGGACGGTGGTGCACAACGGCGCTGCGAACAGCTTTGGCGCCAGCCGTGGCAAGGGCAGCTATGCGTATCGGGTGAGAGCCTGCAATTTCGTCGGGTGCAGCCCGTATTCGGGAGTCGTGACGGTGGCGGTGGTGCTGCCGCCGGCGGCGACGAGCCTTTACCTGGCGGAGTGGCTGACGACACGCAGGCCGCCTTATCAGGTCCAGTGCTCCGCAGGATGGAGTCCGGTGGCAGACGCAACGGAGTATCAGCTTGAAAGCGGCGGTGGTGGCCAGCGTCTGTACACGGGCCCCTCAACCTACGTGAATGACAGCGGCGGGACGTACTGCGCGCATGAGTATCGCGTGCGTGCCTGCAATGCAGGTGGGTGTTCCCCCTGGTCGGCCGAACGGCCGGTCACCCGCGGTGTACTGAGCTGGGACTAAGCCATGAACGGACTCTCTTTGCTGTTGATTCGAGTGGTACTCGCGCTGGTG